>DPRC01000091.1:0-152 GCA_003537695.1 Polaribacter sp. | reverse complement strand
ACAATCCTTGTTTTTAATACAGTGAAGTTGTGGTTTGTGCACCGGAAATTCGCTATTACCCCATTTACAGACAAGTCTTGGAAGATGGTATGTATTATTTTTGTGTTGTTTATTTCCTTTTATTTCTGGAATTTTTCTTTACCAGAGCTTAT
>DPRC01000066.1 GCA_003537695.1 Polaribacter sp. | reverse complement strand
ATATAAGGACGCATTGTTTTTTATTTGGTATTGTATGTTGGTGTGAAGTGCGGTGTTTAGAAACGTAGAGTCCTGCTTATATAAAGAGAACTTGAGTTCGGGAGATATTTTAGAATTGAATATATATGGAGTAGCGGTGGATAGCTGAAGTTCTTGTTTTTCATTGCCATAATGATTCCATAGTAGCGCTAAGCGTTCCCCTTTATTTAGAAGGTTATTTAATTTTAAATCAAGGTGACCGTTAAATTGTATTTTGCCATTTTCTTGAGAAGTGAAATTTACAAGTCCGTCAAAACTACTTCCCTTTTTTTTCTTTAAGTAGATATATACAAACGTGGAGTCCTGCGTAAATAGTGTTTCCGGAGGTTTGATTTCTGTCGCAAAGGATAGGCTTTGAGATAATTTAGAAAATTCTTGCAGTCGTTTTTTATTGAAGACTGAATGCTCCCTAATTTCAAAATGGTTGCGAATAAAGGACCTTGGGAAATTTGGATAGCCTTTAAAAATCAATTTGTTTATTTTTCTCTTTTTAGCAGTTGTGAATTGAATTTCTGCAAAGAGCTTTTTGTCTTTGACTCGGAAATTTTTTAAATTTATTTTTGAGAATGCGTTTCCAGCGTTTTCGTAGCGATCGGAAATTTTTTCTAAAGTTTCTTCTAACGCTTGCATTGGCAAGCTTAAAATAGAATCTTTAAATTTAAATGCTGGTAATAGGAATGTTGGTTTTTGTTTGAAGTGTAACACGATAGTATCTAATTTTTCCTTTAAAGAAAAAAAAGCAGTAACAGTTGGTTTTTTTACAAGCGTACTATCTAAGGAACTTAAGAAAAACCCATGCAATTTTAGCTGACGTTCAATTCTTTTTAGCTCTCGCTGTATCGAAATAGTATCCGGATGTTTCTGTTGAAAAGGAAGCGTTGTTAAAAATAGATTTTCAAGGGGCTCTTTAGAGGTTAAATTTAAGTGAAGTTTTTGAGATAGCAGCCCCGAAGACAAACCCATGAGGCAGATTAATAGTAGTAATTTTATTTTTTTAAAAATCAAAATTATGTTTATTTTGAAATTCAAATGTATTTAAAAATGGGCAAATACATAAATATAAAAATGCTTTTTAAAAAATAAGGTACTGATATTTGAATAATTAGAATTTATTTGTACATTTGCGGACTCTTAAAAAAGAGAAGAAGTTTAATATAAACTAAAACCAGTAATTATTTAGTATGCCTACTATTCAACAATTAGTTCGTAAAGGAAGAACCAAAATAACTAAGAAGAGTAAATCGGCTGCTTTGTTGTCTTGTCCTCAAAGACGTGGAGTATGTACTCGTGTTTATACCACAACGCCAAAGAAACCTAATTCAGCAATGCGTAAAGTTGCCAGAGTTAGATTGACAAATGGTAATGAGATAAATGCGTACATCCCAGGTGAAGGACATAACCTACAAGAGCACTCGATAGTATTAGTTAGAGGTGGAAGGGTAAAAGATTTGCCAGGAGTTAAATACCACGTAGTACGTGGTGCATTAGATACTGCGGGAGTAGAGGGTAGAACCCAACGTAGATCTAAGTACGGAGCAAAACGCCCAAAAAAGTAAATTAGTAACTTTTTTAATGTAAAGACATGAGAAAAAGAGCAGCAAAAAAAAGAGTCTTATTACCGGATCCTAAATTTAATGATCAGCTAGTAACACGTTTTGTGAATAACTTAATGTGGGCCGGTAAAAAGTCAGTAGCCTTCAAAGTATTTTATGATGCATTAGACATCGTAGAAGAAAGAAAAGGTGAAGAAGAAAAATCAGCTTTGGAAATTTGGAAAGATGGACTTTCCAATGTAATGCCACACGTAGAGGTAAGATCTCGTCGTGTAGGTGGAGCAACATTTCAAATTCCAATGCAAATTAGACCAGACCGTAAGGTTTCTATGGCTATCAAATGGATGATTTTGTACACTCGTAAGAGAAACGAAAAAACAATGGCACAGCGTTTAGCTGCCGAAATTTTAGCTGCGGCTAAGGAAGAGGGTGCTGCGGTTAAAAAACGTACAGATACTCACAAAATGGCAGAAGCGAATAAAGCATTCTCTCACTTTAGATTTTAATAGAAATGGCTAGAGATTTAAGATTCACAAGAAATATTGGAATTGCAGCGCATATTGATGCGGGTAAAACCACAACTACAGAACGTGTATTGTACTATACAGGTGTTTCTCACAAAATTGGAGAAGTACATGATGGTGCAGCTACAATGGACTGGATGGAGCAAGAGCAGGAAAGAGGTATTACCATTACTTCGGCTGCAACTACTTGTACTTGGCAATTTCCAAAGGAAAATGCAGAGATTCTTCCAGATACGAAAGATTATCATTTTAATATTATCGACACCCCAGGTCACGTAGATTTTACTGTAGAGGTAAATAGATCTTTACGTGTATTGGATGGTTTGGTATTTTTGTTTTCTGCTGTTGACGGTGTTGAGCCGCAATCAGAGACCAACTGGAGACTTGCTGATAATTACAAAGTGCCAAGAATTGGTTTTGTCAATAAAATGGACCGTCAAGGATCTGATTTTATGATGGTTTGTAAGCAAGTGAAAGAAATGTTAGGTTCGAATGCAGTGCCAATTGTTTTAAACATTGGTGATGAAGAGAACTTTAAGGGTATTGTAGATCTAGTTAAAAATAGAGCTATTATATGGCATGAAGAAGGAATGGGAGCTACATTTGATGTAGTAGAAATTCCTGAAGATTTGAAAGAAGAAGCAAAAATTCTACGTGGTAAACTTATTGAAGAAGTTGCTGCTTATGATGAAGATTTGTTAGAAAAATATATGGAGGATGAAGACTCTATAACTGAAGAAGAGGTGCACGCTGCATTGAGAGCTGCTGTTATGGACATGTCTATCATTCCTATGATTTGTGGTTCTGCTTTTAAAAATAAAGGGGTTCAGTTTCTTTTAGATGCTGTATGTCGTTATTTACCTTCTCCTATGGATAAGGAAGGTATTGTGGGTGTAAATCCAGATACCGATGAAAAAGAATTGCGTAAGCCAGATGTAAAGGAGCCTTTTGCGGCTTTAGCCTTTAAAATTGCTACAGATCCTTTTGTAGGACGTTTGGCATTTTTTAGAGCATACTCTGGACGTTTAGATGCAGGTTCTTATGTTTTGAACAATCGTTCTGGTAAAAAAGAACGTATTTCTAGAATCTATCAAATGCATGCGAACAAGCAAAATGCGATTGATTATATCGAGGCTGGAGATATTGGTGCTGCTGTAGGTTTCAAGTCTATTAAGACAGGAGATACATTATCAGCGGAGAAATTTCCAATAGTTTTAGAATCTATGGATTTTCCAGACCCAGTAATTGGTATTGCTGTGGAGCCAAAAACGAAAGCAGATGTAGATAAATTAGGGATTGGCTTAGGGAAGCTAGCAGAAGAAGATCCTACATTTACAGTGCGTTCCGATGAAGCTTCAGGACAGACTATTATTTCTGGAATGGGAGAATTACATTTAGATGTAATTGTAGACCGTTTGAGACGTGAGTTTAAAGTGGAAGTAAATCAAGGACAACCACAAGTAGAATACAAAGAAGCAATTACGGCAGAAGCGCAGCACAGAGAAATCTATAAGAAACAATCTGGTGGTCGTGGTAAGTTTGCGGATATTGTTTTTACAATTGGTCCAGCTGATGAAGGTGTTCAAGGGTTACAATTTGCCTCAGTTATTAAAGGTGGAAATGTGCCTAGAGAATTTGTTCCTTCTGTAGAAAAAGGATTTAAAGAAGCAATGCGAAACGGTCCTTTAGCAGGATACGAAATGGATTCAATGAAGGTTACTTTAAAAGACGGATCTTTCCACGCAGTGGATTCTGATGCCTTGTCTTTTGAGTTGGCTGCAAAAATGGGATATAAAGCTGCTGCAAAATCTGCAAAAGCAAAAATCATGGAGCCGTTGATGAAATTAGAAGTGTTAACTCCAGAGGAGAACATGGGAGATATTGTAGGAGATTTGAACAGAAGAAGAGGTCAAGTAAATGACATGAGTGATCGTGCTGGATCTAAAGTTGTGAAAGCGTTAGTGCCATTATCAGAAATGTTTGGTTATGTTACAGCGTTAAGAACAATGTCTTCAGGTAGAGCAACTTCTACTATGGAATTTTCACATTATGTTGAAACTCCTTCGAATGTATCTGAAGAAGTAATCGCAAAATCTAAAGGTTAATCTACTTAATAATTAAAAGATGAGTCAAAAAATTAGAATAAAATTAAAGTCTTACGATTACAACTTGGTAGATAAGTCTGCTGAAAAAATTGTAAAGACGGTAAAAAGTACTGGTGCTGTTGTAAACGGACCAATACCATTACCAACACATAAAAAGATTTTTACCGTACTGCGTTCACCGCACGTAAACAAAAAGTCTAGAGAGCAATTTCAATTAGCTTCGTATAAAAGATTGTTAGACATTTATAGTTCTTCTTCGAAAACTATTGATGCTTTAATGAAACTTGAATTGCCTAGTGGAGTTGAAGTTGAGATCAAAGTTTAAGTAGTTTATTAACTTTCGGTTTAATTTTGTTAAACCGAAAGTTTTTAATACTTTTGCAACCCGAATTAGAGTAGGGTGAAGCTGTTTTTTGATGTAAAATTCAATAATAGCAACATGTCTGGAGCGTTTCGCGAAAGAAAAACGGAAAAAACAAAATCAGCGTTGACTTTGTTTACGCTGTTTTTTTTGAGCCGAACTCAAAGGAAGTTAAAGAAACTGTTGTTTCAAATACACAATTATTAATAAAGACGCGCTGGAGAAAGCTCTATCGTCTAAAATTTTAACTAAATGTCTGGGTTAATAGGAAGAAAGATTGGAATGACCAGCTTATTCGACGAAAACGGGAAGAACATTCCTTGTACAGTTATCGAAGCAGGTCCTTGCGTTGTCACTCAGGTCAGAACCGAAGAGGTGGACGGCTATAGTGCGTTGCAGCTTGGTTTCGATGACAAATCAGCAAAGAGTTCTAACAAAGCGTTAGATGGTCACTTTAAAAAGGCTGGCTCAAGTGCTAAGAAAAAAGTTGTTGAATTCCAAGGATTTGATGAAGAGTATAAATTAGGAGATTCTATATCTGTAGCTCACTTTGAAGAAGGTGAATTTGTAGATGTATCAGGTGTTTCTAAAGGTAAAGGTTTCCAAGGGGTTGTAAAGCGTCATGGATTTGCCGGTGTTGGTCAAGCAACGCACGGACAGCATAACCGTTTAAGAGCTCCGGGATCAATTGGTGCTGCATCATATCCTGCAAGAGTATTCAAAGGAATGCGCATGGCAGGTAGAATGGGTGGAGATAAAGTGAAAGTACAAAACTTAAGAGTATTGAAGGTGGTTGCTGAAAAGAACTTACTGGTTGTTAAAGGAGCAGTTCCTGGACACAAAAATGCTTTTGTAACTATTCAGAAATAATGAAAGTAGCAGTTTTAGATATTACAGGAAAAGATACAGGTAGAAAGGTTGAGCTTTCTAAGGATGTATTCGGTATCGAGCCTAATGATCACGCTATTTATTTAGACGTAAAGCAATACTTGGCAAATCAACGTCAAGGAACGCACAAGTCTAAAGAAAGAGCTGAAATTAGTGGTTCTACTAGAAAGATAAAAAAACAAAAAGGAACTGGTACTGCAAGAGCAGGTTCTATCAAGTCTGGTGTTTTTAGAGGTGGAGGACGTATGTTCGGACCAAGACCAAGAGATTATTCTTTTAAATTGAATAAGAACTTAAAGCGTTTAGCACGAAAGTCTGCTTTGAGTATTCAAGCAAATGACAAAAATGTAATAGTAATTGAAGATTTCAGTTTTGAAACTCCAAAAACTAAAAATTTCTTAGACGTTTTAAAAGCGTTAGAGTTAGATACTAAAAAGTCTTTGTTCGTGTTAGGTAATGAGAATGCAAATGTGTATTTATCATCGCGTAACTTGAAAAAATCTAAAGTAATCAAAGCTTCAGAATTGTATACTTATGGTGTGTTAAACACTAATAAGTTAGTAATCACTGAGGGTTCTTTAGAAGATATAAACACAAATTTAAGCAAATAGGGAATCAAAATGAGTATTTTAATAAAACCTATTATTACGGAAAAAGCTACAAACGATAGTGAATTACATAATCGTTATGCATTTGTAGTAGCTAAGAAAGCTAATAAATTAGAAATCAAGGGTGCTGTTGAGGCAGCATACGGAGTTTCTATTTTAAGTGTGAAAACTTTAAACTATCCAATCAAAAGAAACACCAAGTTTACTAAAAAAGGTTTGGTAACGGGTATCAAGAGTGGTTACAAAAAAGCGATCATACAATTAGCAGAGGGAGAAAGTATTGATTTTTATAACAATCTTTAAGAAAAGACAAACATGTCAGTTAGAAAATTAAAGCCAATAACACCAGGTCAGCGTTTTAGAGTTGTAAATGGGTTCGACACCATTACAACTGATAAGCCGGAGAAAAGTTTACTTGCTCCGAAAAAACGATCTGGAGGTCGAAACAATCAGGGTAGAATGACAACACGTAACATCGGTGGAGGTCATAAACAAAAATATCGTATTATCGATTTTAAAAGAGATAAGCAAGGTATTCCCGCAACAGTAAAAACAATAGAATACGATCCTAATCGTACCGCATTTATTGCGCTATTAAGTTATGCTGATGGTGAAAAGCGTTATGTGATTGCACAAAACGGTTTAAAAGTAGGTCAAGTAATCGTTTCAGGTAGTAACATCGCTCCGGAAGTAGGGAATGCAATGTTTCTAAATGAAATTCCTTTGGGAACTACAATTTCATGTATAGAGTTACGTCCAGGTCAAGGTGCTGTTATGGCGCGTTCGGCAGGTTCTTTTGCACAATTAATGGCAAGAGAAGGGAAGTATGCTACTGTGAAGTTGCCTTCGGGAGAGACAAGATATATCTTGTTAACTTGTTTAGCTACGATTGGAGTTGTATCGAATTCAGATCACCAATTACTAGTTTCTGGTAAAGCTGGTAGATCTAGATGGTTGGGTAGAAGACCAAGAGTGAATGCCGTTAGAATGAATCCTGTAGATCACCCAATGGGTGGTGGTGAAGGACGTGCTTCTGGAGGACATCCAAGATCTAGAAATGGTAT
>DPRC01000002.1:1407-2702 GCA_003537695.1 Polaribacter sp. | reverse complement strand
ATTGTTTTTTGCACTTGCGTACAAGCAAACTTATGCGTTCCTGACACTTTTTCTATGGCAACATTGTATTGGATGTTCTGACCACCTGTATACAAAGGATAGGCATTTACACCCACTTTCATTTCGTCTTTTAAACCAAAAGTTTTTCCAAAACCTAATGATAAACCTACAGATCCTTTGGCCTGTCCTGGTTGAATCATTACAGGAACTACTACAGAAGCACCGTTCACCGATACCTTCGCATAATCTCCGTTAATGGCTCCATTGTCCTTAACAGGGTTTGAAAAACCTAATTCTCTGGCATCTGCCATAGACATGGTTAAATAATTATCCCAAGAAGTTCTTGTAATTGGGTCTGGAAATTCTTGCAACCAAGGATTGTTAGCCTGCTTTCCATCTCCTAAACCAGTCTTCGTATATAAATTTAACTCCATTGCTGAAGTTGTTGTACTTTTCTTTAATAAACCTGCTACTGATGAAATAGAAATATTTGCACTATTTATTTCACGAGACGCACTAATGCTTTTATTATAAAAACCATTGTGCAATGCTTTGTTCCAAGAAGACCCTTCTAAAATGGTTTCGGTCCAAAAAGACTTCAAATAATCGTAATAGTCTACCGTACTGCCAGACCACGTTAATAAGACATTTTGTAATTGACGTGTTTCAAATAACGGTTGTATCGTTGGTTGCACTAAACCAAAACTACCCTCAGCAAATTGAGTATCTCCCCAAGACTCTAAAAAGTGAGCCATTGGCAATGCATATTCCATTGCAGCTACAGTTTGATTGTTTTCTACCGACAAGGCCACTTTTAAAGCTACTTCAGATAAGGCATCTGTAAATTCAGTAGCATTTGGCAAGGTGTAAGAAGGATCGATATTTAAGGTCAATAAGCCTCCTACTTTTCCAGCCTTCATGTCCGAAACTACCTTTTGAACTTTCTCAAAACTTCCTTGACGTATGTTCAAAGAATTGTGTACGTCTAAAATTTCACTCCCTAAAATCTTATTAATTTCTAATGAAATTAACTGTGCATTTTTATCATTCAGCCCCGTCATAACGACTCCTTTCGAACCTGCTTTTTTAAGCACTTTGGCTAACTTCTTAATTTCCGCATCAATCGGCGTCGTATTTGAAGCAACCGGAGTTCCCGATATTTCGTTATATAAATTTAATAAAGCGAACACTACTTCAGAAGGTTTTGCAACCAATCTTTTGTCTGCGTTTGCCCCTGTAAGAGACATGTTACTTTCTACCTGAACATGGTAAGACATCTTTCCTGTTTCTGGCTT
>DPRC01000002.1:0-1217 GCA_003537695.1 Polaribacter sp. | reverse complement strand
TTATATAAATTTAATAAAGCGAACACTACTTCAGAAGGTTTTGCAACCAATCTTTTGTCTGCGTTTGCCCCTGTAAGAGACATGTTACTTTCTACCTGAACATGGTAAGACATCTTTCCTGTTTCTGGCTTTCTACCGGATACATATGCTTTCTCAAAACCTCCGTGAAAATCTCCTAAAAAATCTGCTCCAAAAGAGAGAATTGTTTCGGCATTTTCCAATTTATAATTAGGCAATGCTCTTCTCCCATAAACTGCTTCAAAAGCATCTGCTGCAGCATCTTCGGAAACCGCGTCATAAACAACGTGTTTTACATTTGGGTAAGTTGTGATAAAATCGCCCACAATTTTGTCTGTTGATGGACTTGCCATTGTTCCTGTTAGCAGAACAACTTGTGTGTTTGATTCTTTAAAGCTATTTAATTTTTGTACAATCTCTTTGTCTGCATCTGACCAAGAAATCGCTTCACCATTTTTAGTAGGGGCTTTTAAACGCAATTGCTCATCATATAAAGAAAGCACCGCTGCTTGCACTCTCGCACTCGTAGTTCCATTCGCTTCTTTATTTGGCATTATTTGAATGGGCCTACCTTCACGTGTTTTAATTAAAACATTTGCAAAATCAAAACCATCTGCGATAGAAGTAGCATACCAGTCAGCTACACCGGGCATAATATCATTCGGTTTTACTACATAGGGGATTGATTTCACAACAGGTCCTTCACAGGCTGCTAGTGAAGCTGCTGCAGTTGTAAAGCCAACATACTTTAAGAAGTCTCTACGTGTCGTAGAAGAGCTCTCTAATGTTTCTTTATCTCCTAAAAAATCCTCTGTAGGAATGTCCGATACAAATTCATTTTTAGTAAGCGTTTCAACAACAGAACTTCCTTTAAGTTCTTCAACACTTTTCCAGTATTTTTTGTTTGAAGCCATTTATACTTTTTTATTTAATGATTGAAAGGTGTAAGAAGTTGAAAATAATAACATTCTATACCTTTTAATTTTGAATCTTTTAATTTCTTAATAATGACACTTACCACATTCCAAACCACCCAATTGTGCGATAGTGACCTTCTCTACCCCATATTTAGTTGCTAATTCTTCATGTATTTTTGCGTAATAGTCATTTCCTTTTAAATCTACATTTGTCTCTCTGTGGCAATTGATACACCAACCCATTGTCAACGGAGAGTACTGGTACATTTCATTCATTTCTTC
>DPRC01000194.1 GCA_003537695.1 Polaribacter sp. | reverse complement strand
TAATTTTCTAAAGGTCTTTTTAATGGAGGGAAATTTGTAGCGTTTAATAACTTAGCTTCTACTTTATAGGATGCTTGAAAAATAAGTCGCATTTTTTTAGCTATTTCTAAGTCGCTATTTTTTAGTTTTTCAATCATTTTTAGTATTTTATTTTAACAGTACTATTATTCCGCTCGATGTTTTCCTCTTGGGCCATTGCCTTCGTTCAGTACAATTTCAGAATGCAATAACTTTGCAGCTTGTCTAGAATCTACTACTTTAGATGCACTTCGTGTTATCATTTCAGCTTCAAAAGAGTTTAAGATGTTTTTTTTGATGTTGATTGTTCTCCAATTAGTTCCTGGGTTACATTTTTTTGTAATCATTCTGGCTAATGAAAGTGCATCGAGCAATGCCTGGTTTGCACCTTGCCCTTTAAACGGACTCATAGGATGCGCAGCATCTCCAATAAGTGTAACATTCGTTGCTTTTTCTAAGAATATTGATGTAAGCAGTGTTCGGTCATAAACAGGGTATCCAGAAACTTGTACTTCTGGAGTAGCTTTTAAAATTTGAGGAACAGGGTCGTGCCATTGTGCCCTGCGGCAGGCTTCTTCTTTTAATGCCTTTGATCCTCTTGCGCTTAGAGCTTTTGCTTCTTTTTCTGGCATAGGGAAGCTAAGTTGCCACATTACCGCATCTTTGCTATATGGCATCATATAAATACGTTCATTACCATTTGCGGTTTGGAATACAGTAGCTGAATCTAGCAAAGAAGAGTCAATGTTTTTTAACTTTTCTAATGCGCAAATACCTAAAATA
The DNA here is from genome assembly GCA_003537695.1 of Polaribacter sp. Classification (GTDB taxonomy): domain Bacteria; phylum Bacteroidota; class Bacteroidia; order Flavobacteriales; family Flavobacteriaceae; genus Polaribacter. Next base: position 1,978 of record DPRC01000194.1, on the reverse strand, counting down.
ACAATACAACCTAAATATTTTAGTGGCGCAATAGTGTTGCCAATAACTTCTTTTCTTACGGTGCTTCGAATACCATCAGCACCAACCACGAGATTTGTATTTATATTTTTTATTTCTCCTTTTACTTGAAATTTTAGTGCAACATTACCATTTTCAGCTTCTTTTAAATCTAATAACTGATGTCCCCATTTTATAGCTTTTTCCGTACCTAATTGTTTTAACAAAGCTAGGCGCAAAGATTGTCTCGCAATGTGTATGTTTTTTCGTTTTGGTGCTTTTTTTAAATCAGATCTCCCCCATTTTCTAACGCCCCATTCCCCAATTATTTTTCCGTTTGTTGTGTGCACTACATGTCGGGTTGAGGTTATTCCGGCTTCTAAAGAGCAGATGCCTAATCCCGCGATAGCCTTACTTCCTTGCTGTAAAGTAAGTCCGTAACCTTGAGACCTCGCATTAAAATTAGCATCTCGTTCATACAAGGTAAAAGGTATTCCGCGGTGCAGACACGCTACAGCTAAAGCAACGCCTCCAATTCCGCCCCCAATAATAGCAACATGTGGGTATTTTTCTTCTGCGACTAACGGAAAGTTAACTGCTGTAATGATACCAGATCCTTTGCAGTTTAAGCAAGTATCTAGTTGTCCTTTCGGGCGCTCAGGAGGTGTTTTTTTTGGGTTTAATTTTTCAAATTGTGCTATGGTTATTTTATATTGCTCTTGTACTTTCTTAGAAAGACGTTTTGTTATTTTTCCAGTACCGTTGCATTTCTTACAAATATTCCAATGCTTTTTTTTGTTTTCCAACTACTTTATTTTTTAACAGCAATCATCATATGCGGACTAAAAGGTAACAAATACTCATCATTCTGCGTAAGGTTTTGCAACGCTTTTAATGTTTTTGATTTTTTCTTATCAATCATATTTGCAAAGTATTCGTTATCTAACCAAATCATTCCTTCTACTGCAAAAAGGTTTATAAAGTTGAGGTCTTGTTCTGAAAACTCTAATTTTAAATCTTGTGGTTTGTGGTAAAAAGCGTCTGCCAATAAAAAAGGAAAATCTTTTGGTACGTTATGAATCCCGGTAGTTAGTTCCTCTTTACACATGTCAAAGAATGTGTTTGCGTGAATCATACCATTCATTAAACCAACAACTGTAGAAGCGGTCGCATTAATTGCGAACCCTAGAATAATTCCTCCTTTTTTAAGAACTCTTTTTGCTTCTATAATTGCAGCAACTCGATCTTCTCTTTTTTGCAAATGATATAAAGGTCCGTGTAAAATCACTAAGTCTGCAGTATTGTCTTTATAGGGTAAGTTTTGAGCTTCGCCTATGGCAACAGTAAAAGGATTTTGAAGTTTTTTTGCTCTTTTTTCAGCAAGTTTTATATGCTTTAAAACAGGTTCTATCAAATGAACTGTATGTCCTTTTTTAGCTAACCATTCAGAATACTTTCCGGTCCCACCACCAATATCAATAATAGTCGTATTTGATATAGAAATATGTTGTGCTATTAAATCTTTAATACGTTCAAACTCAAAAATACCCATTCCTTTTTCTAAGCGGGTTTCTTCAGATGCTTTGTTGTAAAAGTCTTCTAATTCTTTGCTAATTAATTTTTTATTTTTCACCTTAAATATTTAAAAGATAAAAGTAATTAAATTATAGTGAAATAGATTCCTGCTTTGTTAAGAATGATAAGATTTAGTTTAGATAGCTCTTTCTAAAGCAATGTAATGTGTAGTATTTTTGTGAGATAGTGGAAATACATTTATTTCGCACTTGTAAGGAGTTTTGTCTTGTTTGTAGTTTAAGACAATTTCTTTAAAAGGCTCGTTCGCTAATATTTTATTTCGAATTCTTTTTCTAGTTACTGCACATGTATTCTTTCCTTGCAGAAAAGACGGTGTTTTTTTTAAGGCGAAGGTTTTTGTGTAGCCTGTCATTTCCTTAAACCCGTCATTTACCCATAAGATTTC
>DPRC01000181.1:4216-5604 GCA_003537695.1 Polaribacter sp. | reverse complement strand
ATGTGAGCATAAAAAAGGATTTAAGGGAACCCATGTTTTGTTGCCAATAATTTTTAATCTTGGAGGTACGAGAAGTTTTCCATAAAAAAAGCACCTCAATTTTAGGATTGAGGTGCTTTTTGTTTTCTGTAAGAAGTGTAAAGTTACATTGCTATCAGGTCTCCTCTTACGTCTTTGGAAGGCAACGAAGATTTTCCCATCAAAAAGAGATCTACCTGTCTTGCAGCTTCTCTTCCCTCGGAAATAGCCCACACAATTAACGATTGCCCACGACGCATATCTCCAGCGGTAAAAATGGTAGGCACATTGGTTTGATATTTTCCGTAGGCTGCTTTATAATTGGATTTGGCATCCATATGGATTCCTAATTGATCTGCTAATGTGCGTTCTGGACCTGTAAAACCAAGTGCCAATAAAGCCAAGTCACAGGGCCATGTCTTTTCAGTACCTTCAATTTCTATGAGTTCGGGACGTTGACCTGGAACTTTTTTCCAAGTTACATTCACGGTTTTCAATGCAATTAATTTTCCATGAGCATCTTTAACAAACTCTTTTGTATTGATCAACCAATTTCGATCTATTCCTTCTTGATGTGAGGAGGAAGTTTTTAGTTGTAATGGCCAAAAAGGCCAAGGGGTAGTTGGCGAACGGTCTCCTGGGGGTTTTGGCATGATTTCAAAGTTGACTACAGATTTTGCTTTGTGTCTGTTCGAGGTACCAATACAATCGGATCCTGTGTCTCCTCCACCAATCACAATGACATCTTTATCCGTTGCCATGATTTGGTCTTTTACTTCGGTTCCAAACAATACTTTTGTTTGTTGCGTTAAAAAATCCATTGCTTGCACAACACCGTCCGCATCAATTCCAGGTGTTGGTAGGCTCCTTTTTTCAGTAGATCCTCCACACAACACAACACTGTCAAAGGCTTTTAAATCTTTCACATCGTAATTTACACCAATATTAATATTGGTTTTGAAAATGATTCCTTCTGCTTCTAAAATGGCAATTCGCCTGTCAATAATTCCTTTTTCCATTTTGAAATTTGGAATTCCATAGCGTAATAAACCGCCCACGGCATCATCTCTTTCAAATACAGTAACGGTGTGACCCGCTCTATTTAGTTGTTGAGCCGCGGCCAAACCTGCGGGACCAGAACCAACAACGGCAATGGTTTTATCCGTCCTATTTTTTGGAGGTTGTGGTTTTATCCAACCTTCTTTAAAGGCGCGTTCTACAATATTTTTTTCTATGTTTTCAATGGAAACGGGATCCTCTATTATGCCTAATACACAAGCTTGCTCGCAGGGGGCGGGGCATAAACGACCAGTAAATTCTGGGAAGTTGTTCGTAGAGTGTAAAATCCAAGAAGCTTTCTTCCATTCTCC
>DPRC01000181.1:0-3822 GCA_003537695.1 Polaribacter sp. | reverse complement strand
CAGAAAGGGATTCCACAATCCATGCAACGAGAGCCTTGTGTCTTTACTTCTTTTTCTGAAAGTGGTATGGTAAATTCTTTATAGTTCTTTACACGATCTAATACAGAGGTGTACGTTTCATCTTGCCTTTCAAATTCCTTAAATCCTGTTACTTTTCCCATGACATTATGCTATTGTTAATTCTTCAAACATTGGTTCCTCCGTTGCTAAGCGTTCTAATGCACGTTTGTATTCTGTAGGCATTACTTTTACAAAGTTTTGTAAACTTGCGTCCCAATCTGCTAATAAGTCCGAACCTCTTTTACTTGCTGTATATAAAACATGTGTTTCGATACTTATTTTTAAATCGGCGGCATCTTCACCCGCAACAGTTTCAAAATCGATGGTATCAGTATTGCAAAGACCGTTTACAAAATTATTTTCTGGATCATATACATAAGCGATTCCTCCACTCATACCTGCAGCAAAATTCCGTCCTGTTTTTCCAAGTACCACTACTTTACCACCGGTCATGTATTCACAACAGTGATCTCCAACACCCTCTACTATTGCGGTTGCTCCCGAATTACGAACCGCAAAACGCTCTCCTGCAATACCGTTTATATAGGCAGCTCCAGAGACAGCGCCAAACAAACACACGTTTCCAACAATGATATTATTTTCTGCTAAAAAGTCTGCTTTCGCAGGTTTCTTTATAATTAATTTTGCTCCAGACAGGCCTTTCCCTAAGTAATCATTCGTGTTTCCATCTAATATAAAGGTCAATCCATGTGCACTAAATGCACCAAAACTCTGCCCTGCAGATCCTGTAAAATTGATATTTAAGGTATCTTCAGGCAAACCTAAATGGCCATATATTTTGGAGATTTCATTACTCACAATGGCACCAACAGCACGATTTGTATTTTTTATTGGGTAATTAAGAATCATTTGCTCTTTTCGATACAAAGCCCTGTGCGAATCTTTTAAAATGGTAAAATCTAATACGCCTTCTAAGTTATGCTCTTGTTGTTCTGTATTTTTAACAATCATTTCTTTATATGCTGCAGGTCGGTATAAAATACTAGACAAGTCTAGCCCTTTTGCTTTATAATGTGTGATTGCTTTATTTGAATTGATTTTATGCGTTTGTCCAACCATTTCATCTAAGGTTCTAAAACCGAGTTCCGACATGATTTGTCTGAGCTCTTCTGCAATATAGAAGAAGAAGTTAATGACGTGCTCGGGCGTTCCTTTAAAATTTTTACGCAGGTCTTTGTCTTGGGTTGCAATACCTACGGGGCAGGTGTTTAAATGACACTTCCGCATCATGATACATCCTGAAGCAACGAGAGGAGCTGTGGCAAAACCAAACTCTTCAGCACCCAACAATGCAGCGATGGCAACATCTCGTCCTGTTTTTAACTGTCCATCACATTCCACAACAATCCGACTTCTTAAATTATTTAAAACAAGTGTTTGTTGCGCTTCTGCCAAACCAAGTTCCCAGGGCAAACCTGCATGTTTTAGAGAGGTTAGTGGAGAAGCTCCGGTTCCTCCATCATAACCAGAGATCAAAACAACATCTGCTTTTGCTTTTGCTACTCCGGCAGCAATGGTTCCAACACCCACTTCAGAGACTAACTTCACATTGATTCTGGCTTCGCGATTCGCATTTTTTAAATCGTAAATTAATTGGGCTAAATCTTCAATAGAATAAATATCGTGGTGTGGGGGAGGAGAAATCAATCCTACAAAAGGAGTGGAGTTTCTCGCTGCGGCAATCCAAGGTAAAACTTTATACCCCGGAAGCTGACCACCTTCGCCAGGTTTTGCTCCTTGGGCCATTTTTATTTGAATTTCTTTCGCATTTGTGAGGTAGTGAGAAGTGACTCCAAACCTACCCGACGCTACTTGTTTGATAGCAGAGTTTCTACTGTCTCCATTCATATCTTTTTGAAAACGTCCTCTGTCTTCACCGCCTTCACCAGAATTAGATTTTCCACCAATTCTATTCATGGCAATGGCTAGATTTTCGTGTGCTTCTCTTGAGATAGAGCCATAAGACATGGCACCTGTTTTAAAACGTTTTACAATTTCTGTCCAGGGTTCCACTTCTTCTAAAGGAATGGGGTCTAGGTTGTCAAACTGAAAGAGCCCACGAATGGTCATCAAGCTTTCTGCTTGCTCGTTGATGGATTTAGCATAGATGTCATAACTTGCTTGATCACTTAGCCGCACTGCTTGCTGCAATTTAGAAACCGTAGTGGGGTTTAGTAAATGGCGTTCCCCATTTCTTCTCCAACGGTATTCTCCACCAACATTTAATCCTAAGTTTTTATCAATTTTATTGTCTGGGTACGCTTGTTTGTAGCGTTGATCAATTTCTTTCTCAATTTCATACAGTCCAATACCTTCTATTCTTGAAGCAGTATACGGGAAGTACTTTTCTACAAATTGTGAGTTGAAGCCTACAATCTCAAAAATTTGAGAACCTCTATAAGAATGTAAGGTAGAGATCCCTATTTTGTTCATTACCTTTAAAAGTCCTTTTCCAATTGCCATATTGAAATTGTCAACGGCTTTTTGTTCATCCATTCCTGTGATGAAACCTTCTTTTACTTGCGTTCGGATAATTTCATTCACCATATAAGGGTTGATTGCACTAGCACCATAGCCAAATAAAGTAGCAAAATGATGCGGCTCACGCGGCTCTGCAGATTCAATAACGATATCAAAGAAAGAACGTTTTCTGAGACGGTTTAATTGGTGATTCACAAAAGAACAAGCAAGCAACACGGGGATGGGGGCAAACTCTTGATTTACACCTCTGTCTGAGAGAATAATAATATTGTTTTTATTTTCTAAGGCTTTTTCTATCTGAATGACAATCGCATCTAATGCATCTTCAAGTCCATTTAAACCTTGTGCTTTCGGATATAAAATTTCAATAGTTTTTGCTTTGAAGCTTTCAACATCAATATTCCGAATTCTTTCTAAATCTACATTTGAAATCACTGGATTTTGAATGCGTAATTTCCGACATTGTCTTTCGGTAATACTAAATATATTTCGGTCTTTCCCTAAATTCAAGCTAATGTCTGTTACAATTTCTTCACGAATACCATCCAAAGGTGGATTGGTTACCTGTGCAAACAATTGTTTAAAGTAATTTGAAATTAATTGGGGTCTGTCTGATAAAACAGCAAGTGGCGTGTCAATTCCCATAGAGGTCAATGCCTCTTTACCTGCCTGTGCCATTGGTGTAATTACTTCTTGAATATCCTCTAAAGTATAATTAAATAGGCGCTGTCGTGTTTTAATATCAATGGTTTCAATCGGACAAGTTTCCGTAGTTTCTGGAACATCTTTTAAATGTAAACGTGTTTTATCCAACCATTCTTGGTAGGGTCTTTCAGAAACTATTTTACTCTTTATCTCTTCATCCTGAATAATTCTACCGTCGTTCATGTCTACTAAAAACATCTTTCCAGGTTCTAATCTTCCATGTTCTTTTACATCTTCTGGTGCGATGTCTACGACACCAATCTCAGAAGACATGATAAGCTTTCCACTTTTAGTGATGGTATATCTAGATGGTCTTAACCCATTTCTATCCAGTAAGGCACCGATGTAATCTCCATCTGTAAAAGGCACAGAAGCAGGACCATCCCAAGGTTCCATGATACAACCATTGTATTCGTAAAAAGCTTTGCGCTCTTTAGACATGGTCTTGTGTTTTTCCCAAGCTTCAGGAATCATCATCATCATAATTTCTGGTAGCGATCTTCCAGTATGGGTCAAAAGCTCTACCACCATATCCATGGAAGCAGAATCCGATTT
>DPRC01000185.1:16921-17932 GCA_003537695.1 Polaribacter sp. | reverse complement strand
TCAGTAATTCATTTACCAGGTGTTTTTGCGCAAGATGAAATAAGTTTAACCGATAGAAAAAAATTACTTTTAGGAGTTCGATGGGATCATAATAGTATGCACGGAAATATCTTTTCACCCAGAGTAAATTACAAATGGAATTCTAAAGATAAATCTAATATTATAAGGTTAAGCGCTGGAAACGGATTTAGGGTTGCCAATGTTTTTACAGAAGATCACGCGGCTTTAACAGGCGCAAGAACAGTAGAATTTGATGGCGATTTAGACCCAGAAACATCTTGGAATGGAAATATTAATTATGTCAAGAAAATAAATACTGAAAACTCTTTTATCACGATAGATGCGAGTGCTTTTTATACCCATTTCAACAATAGAATCTTACCTGATTACGAAACGGATCCAAGCAAAATTATTTATGCGAATTTAGAAGGTACTTCGGTTTCACAGGGAATCTCCTTAAATGCAGATTTATTATTTACAAACGGACTAGCCATTAACGCTGGAGCAACTTTAATGGAAGTTTCTGTAACAGAAAATGGCATAAAAAGAAAACAATTACTAACCGAAAGTTTTAGCGGCGTTTGGTCTATTTCTTATAAGTTTAGTAATGATTTCAGCATCGATTATACCGGAAATCTATATGGACCAATGCGTTTGCCTTTATTGGGTGAAAATGATCCAAGAGATGAATACTCGCCCTGGTTTAGCATTCAAAATATTCAATTAACAAAAAAATTCGCGAATAGTTGGGAACTATATGGTGGTGTAAAAAATTTACTAAACTTTACGCCTGCAGCAAATAGTATTAATAGTGCAGACAATCCATTTGATGTCGGTGTAAATACAGAAACGAACCCAGAACGCGCTTTTGATCCAAGTTATGTCTATACGTCTAACCAAGGAATTAGAGCTTTTGCAGGAGTTCGTTACACACTTTTTTAATATATTGCTAATCTAATTATGCATTTTACAAAAAAACTTCTTTTTCTTTTTATTTTCTTTGGATGGTAT
>DPRC01000185.1:16257-16525 GCA_003537695.1 Polaribacter sp. | reverse complement strand
GAAGCGGAGAAGTTACAGCAAGAAAAAGCGAAACCAATACTTATTTTTATCTACACAGATTGGTGTAAAATTTGCCACGGCATGAAAAGAACTACTTTTAAAAATAAAAAGGTAATTTCGCTTTTAAATGAAAAGTTCTATTTTATTCAGTTAAACGGCGAGGAGAAAAAAGCCATTTCTTTTTTAGGAAAAACATTCCGCTACAAACCCACGGGAACGACTACTGGAAGTCATCAATTAGCCAACGAATTAGGAGCAATAAATAAAA
>DPRC01000185.1:13628-15865 GCA_003537695.1 Polaribacter sp. | reverse complement strand
TGTCAGGCTTTTTGAACAGCAAAAAAATGCTTACTATTTTAACAAACTATAAATAAGCAACTTCGCTTTTCTAAACATATTAGCTATCGTGCTGAATAGTAAGTCTTAGAAAAAATTAAATAGTGTATAAAACATAAGAAAACAAAATAGTTCAAGGGTTCTTACTAATTTACAACTTACATTTGCATAAAACTTAACAGGTTGAGTACGCAGAACATTGTAAACCAATACCAACAATCTTCGAATATTTCGCAGATTACAAGGGCCTTTAAACAAGAGAAAAACCATTTCCAAATTACTAATTTGGTTGGCTCATCATTGTCTTTTGTTATTTCAGAAACTTTTAAGTCATCAGAAAAACCCTATCTCTTAATCTTTAATGACAAAGAGGAGGCTGCCTATTATTTAAACGATTTAGAACAACTTTTAGGAGAAAAAAACGTTCTTTTTTATCCAGGATCTTACAGAAGGCCTTATCAAATTGAAGAAGTAGACAATGCGAATGTACTCTTGCGCTCTGAGGTTTTAAACAGGATAAATTCTCAAAAAAAAGCAGCCATCATTGTAACTTACCCTGCGGCTCTGTTTGAAAAAGTGGTGACCAAAAAAGAATTAGAAAAAAACACGCTCAAAGTTACTGTTGGCGAAAGCCTATCCCTAGACTTCGTAAACGAACTGCTCTTTGAATATAAATTTAAACGAGTGGATTTTGTAACAGAACCCGGAGACTTTTCTGTTCGTGGAGGAATTGTAGATGTTTTTTCATTTTCAAATGATGAACCCTATCGGATTGAATTTTTTGGAGATGAGATTGAAAGTATCCGGTCCTTTGACGTCGCTACCCAACTTTCAAAAGAGAAGTTAAAAAAAGTAGCAATCATCCCTAATATTGAAAACAAAACACTGCAAGAACACCGACAAAGTTTCTTAAAATACATCGCTGCAAACACCGTTGTTTTTACAAAAAATACAGGATTACTATTTGGAAGTTTAGACAGCTTATTTCTAAAGTCAGAAAATGCTTTTAATGACTTGTCCAAAGAAATAAACCATACGGAACCAAGTGAATTATTTTGTAATGGTGCCTTTATAAAAAAACAGTTAGAGGAATTCTCTTTGGTTGATTTTGGGAATCAGGACAAACCCTTCGATACTGTTTCTAACGAGACCATTGCTTTCAATACCATTCCACAACCCTCTTTTAACAAACAATTCAATTTATTAATTGATAATTTGACAGAATATCACAAAGGAGGATTTAAAAATTATATTTTCTGTGCAAACGAGCAACAGGCAAAACGTTTTCATGATATTTTTGATGACTCTGAACAAGAAGTGCACTACGAAACTGTTGTTTTTCCTTTATACCAAGGTTTTGTAGATGTAGACAATCGATTGGTTTGCTATACCGATCATCAAATATTTGAACGTTACCACAAGTTTAGATTAAAGAATGGGTATGCAAAAAAACAAGCCATTACCATTCAGGAACTAAACAAACTTGAAATTGGCGATTATGTAACCCACATGGATCATGGAATTGGAAAATTTGGAGGCTTGCAAAAAATTGATGTTCAAGGGAATAAACAAGAAGCTATTAAATTAGTGTATGGGGAAAGAGATATTTTGTACGTGAGTATACACTCGCTTCATAAAATTTCTAAATTCAACGGTAAAGACGGGAAAACACCAAAAATTTATAAGTTAGGCTCTGGAGCTTGGAAAAAAATTAAGCAAAAAACAAAGGCGCGAGTTAAACATGTAGCCTTTAATTTAATTCAATTATACGCCAAAAGAAAATTGGAAAAAGGCTATTCATTTGGTCCAGATACCCACATTCAGCACGAATTAGAAGGAAGCTTTATTTATGAAGACACCCCAGATCAATTTACTGCAACCCAGGATGTAAAAAATGATATGGAAAAGCCACAACCGATGGATCGATTGGTCTGTGGTGATGTTGGTTTTGGAAAAACCGAAATAGCTATTAGAGCTGCTTTTAAAGCGGTAGACAACGGGAAGCAAGTTGCAATTTTAGTACCCACAACAATTCTTGCTTTTCAGCATTACAAAACCTTTACGGAGCGTCTGAAAGATTTTCCATTGAAAATTGACTACTTAAATAGGTTTCGGACTGCGAAAGAAAAAACAGCTGCAATTGAAGGGGTAAATAATGGTTCTGTAGATATTATTATAGGCACTCACCAACTCACAAACCAACGCATACAATTTAAAGA
>DPRC01000185.1:3871-13244 GCA_003537695.1 Polaribacter sp. | reverse complement strand
AAACTAAAGACTTTAAAGGAAAACATAGATACGTTAACACTTACTGCTACACCAATCCCAAGGACCTTACAATTTAGCCTAATGGCGGCAAGAGATTTGTCGATTATTAAAACAGCACCTCCAAACAGACATCCAATAGACACAAATGTCATTCGGTTTTCTGAAGAAACCATTCGTGATGCGATTTCTTACGAGATTTCCAGGGGTGGTCAAATCTTCTTTATTCACAATAGAATTGAAAATATAAAAGAAGTTGCTGGTTTGCTACAAAGATTAGTTCCTTCTGCAAAAATTGGAATCGGACACGGACAAATGGAAGGTAAAAAACTGGAGGGATTAATGCTCAGTTTTATGAACAATGAATTTGATGTTTTGGTTTCTACGACCATTATAGAAAGTGGTCTTGATGTGCCAAATGCAAATACTATTTTTATTAATAATGCTAATAATTTTGGACTTTCAGACTTACACCAAATGCGAGGTAGAGTTGGGCGCTCGAACAAAAAGGCCTTCTGTTATTTCATAACACCCCCATATCACGTGATGACAGATGATGCTCGAAAACGTATAGAAGCCTTGGTTTTATTCTCTGACTTAGGGAGTGGAATTAATATTGCCATGAAAGACTTAGAGATTCGTGGTGCAGGAGATTTATTAGGAGGAGAACAAAGTGGATTTATGAATGATATCGGATTTGATACCTATCAAAAAATCTTACAAGAAGCAATTGAAGAATTAAAAGAAAATGAGTTCAAGGAACTATATCCAACAGATGAAACGAAGCCGAAAGAATTTGTAAAAGAAGTACAAATAGATACTGACTTTGAAATTTTATTTCCCGATGATTATGTAAATTCAGTAACTGAAAGGCTAAGTTTATATAACAAATTATCTGACTTAAAAAATGAAGGAGAAATACAGGTCTTTGAAACTGAAATTATTGATCGCTTTGGGGAAATACCAAAAGAGGTTGCGGACCTCTTAGATTCTGTGAGAATAAAATGGCTGGCCAAAGCGCTGGGATTGGATAAAATTATTCTAAAACAAAAAAGAATGATTGGGTATTTTGTTGCAGACCAGCAAAGTGATTTTTACCAAACGACAGCGTTTTCTAACATGCTAAAGTATGTGCAACATAACAACAAGAGCTGTGTTATGAAAGAAAAGGAAACTAAAAATGGTTTGCGCTTACTCATTACCTTTATACGCGTGGATACTGTGAGAACAGCCTTGGGTATTCTCAAGAAAATATCATGAGCAAAGCACCTATAAAAAACCTAGCATTATTGCTTTTAGCAACCCTTTTCATCAGCACTTCTGGTGTTTTGGGAAAGTATATAGCAATGCCGGTAGCAGTCATTATTTGGTTTAGAGCTTCTTTAGCGATGGTGTTTTTATATATGTATGGGAAATTTAAAAAAATAGATTTTTCAATAAAGTCAACCAAACACTACAAACCTTTTTTTATAAGTGGCGTTTTAATGGCAGTACATTGGATTACCTATTTTTATGCTCTAAAGCTCTCTAATGTAGCTTTAGGCGTTTTATCTTTATACACCTTTCCCATTATGATCGCATTGCTAGAACCCTTTTTTTTAAAGGTGAGGTTCAGTCCAATATACATCCTCTTAGGGTTGATGGTTTTAGCGGGGTTGTATATTTTAACTCCAGAATTCAATATTGAAAGTTCACAAGCCAAAGGAATTCTTTTTGGGGTTTTTTCTGCATTCTGTTATGCAATTCGAATTTTAATTTTAAAACAACATGTTGCCGCTTACAACGGCACAACTTTGATGTTGTACCAAACAGTAATCATCACAATTTTACTGCTTCCAACCTTGTTTTTTATGGACCTGTCGGGTTTAAAGAGTCAATTTCCTTACTTGCTATTGCTCGCACTTTTAACCACTGCCATCGGACATAGCCTAATGCTGCACTCCTTGAAGTTCTTTTCCGCAACTACTGCAAGCATTATTAGCAGCCTACAACCTATTTTTGGAATCTGCATCGCCTACTTTCTTGTTCGTGAAATACCAAGTCTTAACACGTATATTGGTGGAGGATTAATTATACTAACGGTTGTTATCGAAAGTGTTCGAAGTAAGAAAGAACAGTAGTCCCTATTATCTATTTTCAATTGCTATAGCTACTATAAATTTAGAGCTAAATTCAACTTTATTAAAACAACTCTTTATTACTAATATCGATGTAATTCCGTTTTACAAAAGCAAGGATAGTTTCTAGAATTTCTCCCATATTATTGCACTCTTTAAACTTGACATCTCCTACATACTTGATGAGTTGTTTTTTTAAAAGGGTTACATTTTCTGGAAAAGAAATAGTATCCGCCTTCATACATTTAATCAAACGCGCACTTCGCCTTGGCGTATTTAACATTCTTTTCGCCATGAACGAACGTTCTTCAATCTTGTACTGCAGAATAGAATCGTTTTGTAATTTCTTACCTACCATTTCAATCATTTTAAAATTCTCTTTCATGAACTGTAAGTTGTACACTTTTAAGTTTCCTTCAAAAGATTGCTGATCAAAGTCAATAGCCCTTATTTTATATATAATGTGGTCAAAATCATGCGTTGGTGTAATCACATAATTGTAGGAACGCATGTCTCCCAATAAGCGAATCAAACACCGCTCTTTAAATTTCACAAACTCTTTAGCAATCTGAGATTTCTCTAACTCTGTGCAATTTGGTAAAAAATCTCTGATAAAATCATCCCCGGGAATTCCGGCAATATGCTCTTCTATCAAGGTGTCTTTATGCACCAAAAAATTCATGTTATGTGGAGATAAAATATGCTCTAATTCTAGACCATAGATACGAGAAGCATCTGCTTTCTTTACATAGAAGTACGTAAAATTATCATTTAAAATATTTCGAATTTTAATTCTAAAAGGTTTTGAGTTTCCAAAGGTGCAATAATCAATGGCATCTACGTTTAGAAAGGGAATGGTACTATCATTACCATCTGAATGCAATATTGTATAGACTTTTTTTAAACTTCGGTCTATTTCTTCCCTGTCAAATTCAGAGTAGTAGGTGCGCACCCATAAGGTATCTTCATCATCCTTATCATAGACTACAACAGACCCCTGAAACCGTAATAAATCATCATAGAAAATAGAAATTTTAGTATTTCTATTGTAGTTTTTCAAATAGGCATTTAACATTTCGTTTACTGGAAACGTGGGCTTCTTCTTAGACATCAATTTTTTCTCTACCGCCATCTGTTCTTGTGATTTTTCTCAAAAATAAGTATTTTATGCCAATTCAAACCGCTTTCCGGGCAAAGGTTTTGAGACTCCTTTTAGTTCCATCTGAAGTAAAATGGAGGCCAACTTATATATTGGAATATTACATTCTAAAGAAATTACATCTAACATTTGCTGCCCTTTTTCATGCAGTAAATCGTAAATTTTTTGCTCATTTTCATTCAATTCTAAAAACAATTGTTTTTGTATTGTTTTTGGAGTATCCTTCAAGTCCCAATTCAACATTTTAACAATTTCTTTGGCCGAATTTAAAAGAAATGCCCCGTTGTTTTTAATCAGATTGTTGCAACCTTTGCTATACACATCTGTTGTTCTTCCCGGAACTGCAAACACATCCTTGTCATACGAATTAGCAATATCTGCTGTGACCAATGAACCTCCTTTTACCGCTGATTCTATAATAATGGTAGCCTTAGAAATACCAGCAACAATTCTATTTCTTTTTAAAAAATTTTCTCTTAAAGGCATTTCATTGTGCCAAAACTCGGTTAAAAACCCTCCATTTTCATTTACTTGCTGCATGTATTTCTTATGTACTTTTGGATATATCTGCCCTAATCCGTGTGCCAATACCGCAATGGTTTGTAAATTGTTTTTTATCGCTGCTTTGTGAGCACAAATATCTACTCCATAAGCAAAACCACTTACTATAATTGGATTGTATTGGGCTAAATCTTCGACTAGCTGCGTACAAAAATCACGGCCATAAGAACTCATGTTTCGGGTACCTACAATAGAAATAATCTTCTTGTTTGAGAAATCAATCGCACCGTCTTGAAACAACAAAATAGGGCTGTCTATGCAATGCTGTAAATGTATTGGATACGCATCTTCCAAAAAATAAGAATAGGAAATTTCATTGTCCAGTATATAGCTTAATTCTTGCTTTGCAAGTTGTATATTTTCTTTCTCAAAAAGGTGTTTTAAAACATGTTTACCAATGCCATTAATTTTTGATAAATGACTTGTTTTTTCTTTGAATATTTGTTCCACATCGCCAACATTCAC
Organism: Polaribacter sp.; assembly: GCA_003537695.1. GTDB lineage: Bacteria > Bacteroidota > Bacteroidia > Flavobacteriales > Flavobacteriaceae > Polaribacter. The sequence goes on along the minus strand of DPRC01000185.1, from coordinate 8,945 downwards.
AATGAGTTTCTTTGCCAAAATAGCGCCCACAGCTTTACACTTCTGCAATCTTAAAATAGCAAGGAGTTTTTCTTCATTCAATTCATAACAATTTGATACCTAAGGTATAAAAAAATTGTTAATAATTTTTATTGAACCCGCTTCAAAAAGACATTAAAAATTATATATTTGAGTATATGAATTTAGCCAAGCACATCACCGATTTATTATACAGATACGATTGCGTCATAGTTCCTGATTTTGGAGGCTTTGTAACGCACCAAATTGGTGCAAAATTAACGAGTGATGCGCAAACGTTTTACCCACCTGCCAAACAAGTTGCTTTCAATAGTCATTTAAAGCACAATGACGGTTTGCTCGCAAACTATGTAACTTCCGCTGAAGAAATGTCTTTCGAGGAAGCTGCCACCGCTATTTCCTTGACCGTTGCAAAATGGCAACAAGCATTGAAAACAAATGAAGTTCAGTTAGATGGTTTGGGGGTTCTTTCTTTAAATAAAAACCAACAAATTATATTTGAGCCCAAAAAAGAAATTAACTTCCTCACTGCATCTTTTGGTTTAAGTACTGTTGTAAGTGCTTCAGTAAATAGACCTATCGTTCAAGTAAAACCATTGATTCCTATTGTTAAAACGGACTCTAAAAAAGTAATTCCAACATTTATAAAATATGCGGCAGCTGCGGCAATTGTATTAACATTGAGTTTTGCTGGCTACACAGGTTATGAGCAAAAACAGCAGAAAGAAGTGTTTGCAAGTCAGCAAAAAGCATTAGAAAAAAAGATACAATCTGCTACCTTTGTCATTTCTAACCCGCTACCTACTTTAAAACTAAATGTTGTCCGAGAGATTAGCAAACCTTACCATGTGGTTGCTGGAGCGTTTCAATTTAAAGAAAATGCGCACCGAAAAGTAAAACAGTTAATTGCAGACGGCTTTAATTCAAAAATTATTGGCGTCAATAAATGGGGCTTAACCCAAGTTAGTTTTGATAGTTATGTAGAAAAAAATGATGCGATTAATCATTTATATAAAATCAGGAAAACAGTATCGCAAGACGCTTGGTTATTAGTTAAAGCTACCAAATAATTCTACCTTTCTTTCTGTTCTCAGCAGTATTTATGAATAGCTGATTGCGTACCTTTGCATAAAAATTACTCTTTTATGGAAGCAAAAACATCCAAAGCATCTTTGACTATTTTAACAGATCTCGTTTTGCCTGGAGAAACAAATTACTTAGACAATCTTTTTGGGGGTGAGCTACTCGCTAGAATGGATAGGGCCTGCAGTATTGCTGCTAGAAGACACTCTCGTAGAATTGTAGTTACAGCTTCTGTAAATCATGTCGCTTTTAATAAATCAGTGCCTGTTGGCAGTGTGGTTACCGTAGAAGCAAAAGTTTCTAGGGCCTTTAATTCTTCTATGGAAATCTATGTTGACGTTTGGATTGAAGATCGACAATCAAGACATAGAACAAAGGTAAATGAGGGTATCTATACCTTTGTTGCCGTAGACGAAACTGGAAAACCGGTTCAAATTCCACAATTAATACCGGAAACAGAACTAGAAAAAGAACGCTATGAAGGCGCTTTACGACGGAAACAATTAAGCTTAGTTTTAGCAGGTAAGTTAAAACCGAATGAAGCTAGCGAATTAAAGGCATTATTTAGTTAAAAAATTAAAACAATGGAATTTTTAAATCACTACAAAATCCTAGAGACTTTAGTTGTCTTTTTATTCGCCTTTTTTATTCGACTGTTAATTACAAAGTCACTTCGGAAAATTGAAACAAAATTCGGATTTCGAAACACCCGAATTTTAGTAACCAATAAAATAATTAGTATTCTTATTTATATTACGCTGCTGGTTGTAGTTGCTTTTATTTGGGGGGTTGATGAAAAACAATTATTAATTTATATCTCCTCTTTTTTAACCATATTAGGAATTGCCTTTTTTGCACAATGGTCTATTCTCTCTAATATTACCGCAGGGATTATTTTATTTGTAAACTATCCTGTGAAAATTGGAGACTCCATTACCATCTTAGAAAAAGATAGCGTGAACAATATTACTGGAGAGATTAAAGATATTGGTGCTTTTTTTATCACCTTAAGAACCGCTGAAAAAAATTTAATTACATTGCCAAATTCTATTATTCTTCAGAACAATATTATGTACACTCCAAAATAAGAGCAATTATCGCTTTAAAATCCACGAAGAAGGATTCAGTTTTGTTGTATTTTTATACAGTACAAAAATTAGGGTTGTTTTCCCAGAAACTTTATCGGTAAATATTTGCCCTATTTTTTCTCCTGTTTTTACTACATCTCCCTTTCTTACATATAGTTTGTCCAAATTATTATAGGAGGTAATATAATTTCCGTGTTGAATTAATATATTTTTTTTACCCTCGGATGTCACTAATATATTCAAAATATTTCCATCAAAAATAGCTGCAGCACTTTTCCCTCTTCGGGTTACCATGTGCAATCCTGTGCTGTTGATTGTAATTCCTGGAAAGGTTGGATGCGGCTGTTTCCCAAAGCGCCTAGTAATCAATCCCTCTTCTATAGGCCACGGTAACTTCCCTTTATTTAACTCAAATTTTGCCGCCAAAGCTCTTGCTTCTGGACTTAAAACAAACTCATTTTTATTTATACTTTTACTGCTATTTTTCAGTTTTTCACGCGCCAATCTATTGGCCTTGGCAATTTCTTCACGAATAATTTTATCTATTTTTTTTGCAAGCCTTTTTTCTGCTTTTATCTTGTTCTGAATTTCTCTTCGGTACTTACTTTCTTTCTTTTTAATTGTAGTAATTAGCTTTTCTTTGTCCTTTTTATCCAACTCAATCTTTTCCTTTTGATCTTGTTCAGAAAGCATCAAAGTATCTTTTAATTGCTTTTGAAAAAACAAAGAATCATTCATTTTTCTCACAATATCTGTTTGCACTCCAATCGCTTCTCCTTGTTTTTTTCTAAAGGAAGTGTATTGTTTCATGTATTGTAAACGCTTGTATGCCTGCTGAAAATTTTGAGAGGAGAGTACAAACATCAACCTACTTTGTTGTGATTTACTTTTGTAAGATTTAAAAATCATTCTCGCATAATCTGCCTTTAAAAGTGCAAGCTCTTTTTCTAGTTTTTCAATTTCTTTTTTATTTTTTATAATCGCTGTAGCTAAAAGAGTTGTTTCTGCATTGATGATTTCAATCAGTGCGAATCTGACGGCTATTTTCTGGTTTAGATCTTTTAAATCTTCCAACACATTTTTTTCTTTCCTTTGGGCATTAAACAAGAGCGTGTTTACTTGGGAAATTTCCTTTTTTAATTTTTTCCGTTGTTGTTCTAATTGTCTTTTGGTTTGGCTAAAAGAAGACAAGCAGCTAAAAAAGACTAAGAAAAATGCTATGTAAAATCGTGTTTTTATCACTATAACTGTATGCGTTTATATCCTTTAGGAATAGAAAAAAAAGTATTTATTTTCGTGTTAAATTCAATCGTTTTTAATGTAAAATCTATGGTTGTGCTTTCTTTTCCTCGTTTTACATTGATTTTTATTTCTTTTGGAAACACTTCCTCCTGAATTGATGTGTAGGAAGGATAGTTTATATCTAAGCGCTGCCTTTTTTGACCCTGTATAATTGATTGATATTCTAATTTAAAATTCTCAGCATTTACTGCAAAAAGTGCCTCAAAAAAATTGCTTTGCGTCTTCGGAGAAAGCACATAAGTATTCTCTACAACTGCTACCTCTTGCTTTTCTTTTTTAAGATTTACCAATGCTTGCCCTAAAAATAAGTTTTGCAATTGCTTAAAATTGATTTCTACTCCCAATAACTTTTTGAGCATCGCGAAATCTCCCTCAAAATAAGTTTTTTCTAAAGAGGAATAAAAAAGCACTTTTTCTGGTGTTATTTTTGCTTTAAAAATATTGATAAACTTTGTTCCTTTTAACCAAATTACTTTGTCTTTTTTTATCTTTAAAGCCAGAGAAATACTTTGTTTCATCTTTCTGTCTCTATACGCTACTTTGAACTTAGCCTTCAAAGTTTTTTTAGAAAAGTTGGCTGCAATGTGTTTTCTCACTACCTTTTTTGCCGACATCTCTTTCACAAATCCCGCAGTATCTGAAGCCTCTTTTTTTATTTTACAAGAAGTAAAAAAAAGGACGAACAGCAATAAATATTTTAACGTACGCATTTTAATTTTTAATTTTTTTTGACTTTTCTCTGTATTTTTTTGCTGCGTTTTCATCCCCTAAACCTTGATAAGAAATCGCAAGTTCTTTGTAAAACAAAATCGCTACAGAACCTTCAAAAACAAAGTCAAGACCGCTTTTTAAAATTTCTAAAGCTTTGCTGTACTGCTTTTTTGAGTTCAATGCTTCTCCATGCATTAAATATACAAAAGGTTGCGCAGGAAACAATAGGATCCCTTCTCCACTGTACTTTAAAAGCTGCGCTGTATTCTCTTTAGAACGCTCTAAAATACGTTTTAGAGCTGCATATGATTGCACGGTTTCAAAGGTTTTAAAAACATCCTCAACATCCTGCAATTTTGGACTACTAAGACTACTACTTCCTTTTTCTAAGCTATCTTTTAAACTTAAAATGCTTGGTTTTTGGCTATTTTGTATGCCCCCTAAAGATTGTTTTTCACTTTTAAAAATTTTTGTCAAATGCTTTTGCATCCAGTTATTTTTAGGATCAATTTTAAGTGCTTGTTCAATATATTCTTTCGCTAAAAACAGATTCCCTAATTCCAAGTGATTTTTAGAAAACTCAAAAAAGACCGCCATCGTATTGGGTATTATTTGATTGCAACTCTCTAAATTTTCTAGGGCTTTCTGATAATTTCCAATTGCTTTTTCAGAAAGTGCTTTGAAGAAAAAGTCCTGGAAATTTAGTTCCATCTCTTCTGTTAATTCCTGTGGCGCTAGGATACGCTCTTGGGTGAAGCCTTTCAAGAATATCAAAAAAAAGAACAAAGAAAAAAGAGCCCTTTTAAGATAAAATAAGCGCCACTCTTTTCTGTATGTCCTTTTCTTTGTGCTCAAGATTGTTAGGTTAATTC
>DPRC01000185.1:3238-3481 GCA_003537695.1 Polaribacter sp. | reverse complement strand
ATCATTGCATTGTCTAATTTTGCGTTGGAAATTACTACATTGGTTTGTATTAAGGAGTTTGTAATGGTTGCGTTCTCTACAAAACTGTTTTCACCGATAGAAACATAAGGTCCAATTTTTGTGTTTTTAAGTACCACGTTTTTCCCAATATAACAAGGTTGTATAATTTCCGAGTTTTCGAGAACAACATCATCAGAGACTAAATTATTTCCTGTCTTATGCTCAAATTGTAAAACTTGCTTG
>DPRC01000185.1:0-2830 GCA_003537695.1 Polaribacter sp. | reverse complement strand
CCCGTCTCTTTTTAAAGTTTCTAAAACATTGGTTAATTGGTATTCATTATTTTCTCTTAGATTGTTGTCAATTAAATATTGGATTTCGTCTCGTACCTTGTCTCCATCTTTAAAATAGTAGATTCCTATAATTGCCAAATCTGAAACAAAGTCTTTCGGCTTTTCTACAAAATCTTTGATAAAACCATTTTCTAATTTCACCACTCCAAAAGCACTTGGATCTGCAACTTTTTTTACCCAAATAGCCCCATCTGCATTCGCATCTAACTTAAAATCTGCTTTAAATAAGGTATCTGCATACGCAACAACGCAGGGTCCACTGAGTGAATCTTTCGCACAAAAAAGTGCATGTGCAGTCCCTAAAGCTTCCTCTTGGATATATACAGTTCCCTTTGCGTCCAATCCTTTTGCAATTTTCAACAAGTGTTCCGAAGTATTTGCCGGAAAGCCTTTTTTTGCGGGACCAATTATAAAAGCTATTTCATCTATTTTTTCATCAATTACAGCGGCAATATCTTCTACCAATCTTTGTACAATTGGTTTTCCTGCGATTACTGTTAACGGTTTGGGAACGGTTAAGGTGTGTGGTCTTAAACGAGAACCGATTCCTGCCATTGGTACAATTATTTTCATATGCTCTTTTTCAATATTTAAGACGCAAGATAGCATTATTAAAAACATTTTAGAATATTTGAAATGGGTAAAAAACACCCTCCAAACAAACGGTTATTTTAGAAAATTTTTATTTTATGCCTAAAACAGAATTATATATTTATAAAAATTATTATTCAAAAAAGCAGGAAACAGCCGAAGGCACTCACTTATAAAAGACAGCATCCCATATTCAGTAGTGCGAAAAAAACACTGTTTTCGGGGATTGTCAAGATCATTATTTAAGTATATGTTTGTAGTGTGTTTAATTTTTTAGTTCGTACCCCCAATGCGATCTCTGAAAATTAAATGACTCAAAAACCCAAGCCTTTGCTTGGGTTTTTCGTTTCTTTGTAAAAAAATACAAATAGTGAATTATTTATCAGTAGAAAATATCTCTAAAGCCTATGGAGAGCGTGTTTTGTTTGAAGACATCTCTTTCGGAATTAACAAAGATCAAAAGGTAGCTTTCATTGCAAAAAATGGAAGTGGAAAAACATCTATACTAAATATTATCGCAAATTTAGATGTTCCCGATGCTGGGCAGGTAGTCAGTAGAAAAGGAATTTCTATTGCGTATTTAGCTCAGAAAGATGATATCAATCCTGATTTAACTATTGAAGAAACCATATTTGCTACTGACAATAAAATTCTTTCCATCGTAAATCAATACGAAAAAGCGCTTAAAAATCTTGATGATGGTGATGCCTATCAGGCGGCATTTGACTTAATGGACCAGCACAACGCTTGGGATTTTGAAACCCAGTACCGACAAATATTATCCAAACTAAAATTAGAGGATCTCAGTCTAAAAGTGGGAGCACTTTCTGGTGGGCAAAGAAAACGACTTTCTTTGGCGATTGTGCTTATTAACAAACCCGATTTATTAATTTTAGACGAGCCTACCAATCATTTGGATTTAGAAATGATCGAATGGTTAGAAGCCTTTTTTGCAAAAGAAAAAATAACCCTGTTCATGGTCACACATGACCGGTACTTCTTAGAACGCGTTTGTAACGAAATCTTAGAGTTAGACGAGGGTAAAATCTATAAATACAAAGGGAATTATTCTTATTATCTGCAGAACAAAGAAGAGCGCTTGGCTTTGGAAGCGACCAACTTAGGCAAAGCGAAGAGTTTGTTTAAAAAAGAGTTGGAATGGATGCGCAAGCAACCAAAAGCAAGAACAACAAAATCAAAGTCTAGAACCGATGATTTCTATCAAATTAAAGAAAGTGCACACCAGCGAAGAAAAGACCATCAGGTGCAGCTAGAAATCAATATGGAGCGCTTAGGAAGTAAAATCTTAGAGCTTCACAAAGTATACAAGTCTTTTGGGGATAAAAAGATTCTAGACGGATTTGATTATATTTTTAAACGCGGAGAAAGAATTGGAATCATCGGTAAAAATGGAACCGGAAAATCTTCTTTTTTAAATATTATCACAGAAAAAGCGGATTTAGATGGAGGAAAAGTAGTTTTAGGTGAAACGGTAAAATATGGGTATTATACGCAGGCAGGAATTACCATAAAACCAGGACAAAAAGTAATTGAGGTCGTAAAAGAATTTGGAGAATTTATACCGCTTTCTAAAGGAAGAAAAATATCTGCTTCTCAGCTATTAGAACGTTTTTTATTCGATAAGAAAAAGCAGTATGACTTTGTAGAAAAACTTTCGGGTGGCGAGCAAAAACGACTGTATTTGTGTGCGGTATTGATTCAGAATCCCAATTTTTTAATTCTTGATGAGCCCACCAATGATTTGGATGTGGTTACTTTAAATGTCTTAGAGAACTTTTTATTAGACTACCCTGGAAACTTACTTGTAGTTTCCCACGACCGGTATTTCATGGATAAAATTGTAGACGCCCTTTTTGTTTTTAGAGGAGAAGGTGTTGTAGAAAATTTCCCAGGGAATTATTCAGACTTTAGAGCATATGATGGTTCTGCTCCAAAAGAAATTGCAGAAAAACCCGTAGCAAAGAAAGTCGAAAAAAAAGCGACTAAAAATGCATTAAGTTTCAATGAAAAAAGAGAGTTTGGGACTTTAGAAGGAGATATTGAAAGGCTTCAAAAAAAGAAAGCAACTATTGAAAAGCAATTTTTAGAGGTGGCCATTGCTACTGACGACATTGCTGAAAAGTCTGAGGAACTCCAAGGAACGATCGACCAGCTCGCG
>DPRC01000021.1 GCA_003537695.1 Polaribacter sp. | reverse complement strand
AGAATGCTGCAATTGATAGCGCAATTTTTAGAAAGGGATTATACAATAACATTTGCATCACCTGCACAAAAAAGTGAAAAGGCAATTGATTTATCTTCTTTAGGAGTAGCAGAGGTTGTTATTCAATTAAACAATGCTTCTTTTAATTTGTTTATTGCACAGTTACAGCCAAATATTGTGCTTTTTGATCGGTTTATGATGGAAGAACAGTTCGGTTGGCGCGTTGCAGAAAACTGCCCAGAGGCCCTGCGAATTTTAGATACAGAAGACCTGCATTGTTTGCGTAAAACAAGAGAAGTATGCAGCAAGCAGCATGTTCCTTTTTCTGTTGATGCATTGCTAAAACAAGACCTTACAAAAAGAGAAATTGCAGCCGTTTTAAGATGTGATTTGTCCTTGATAATTTCTACGTTTGAAATGGAATTACTTACAAATACATTCAAAATATCGGAAGACATTTTAATGTATTTGCCTTTTTTGTTTGATAAAATTACTGCACCGCAGCAAGAAAAATGGAAATCTTTTGCGCAAAGAACAGATTTTATATTTATTGGAAACTTTTTTCACAAGCCCAATGTAGATGCTGTATTGACATTAAAAAATAAAATTTGGGGTCCGCTTAGAACGCTGCTTCCAACCGCGGAAATACATATTTATGGTGCATACGTAAATCAGCAAATTCAAGAATTACACAATAAGAAAGAAGGTTTTATTATAAAGGGTTTTGTAGCAAACGCAAATGAAGTTGTAGAAAATGCAAAAGTAGTGTTGGCTCCTTTAAATTTTGGTGCGGGAATTAAGGGGAAACTAACCGAGGCCATGCTTTGTGGAACGCCAAGTGTTACCACCGCTATAGGAGCAGAAGGAATGGCAGGTACTTTTCCTTGGAACGGTGCGATCACCGATGATTTTTCTGTCTTTATAAGTAAAGCAAGTGAACTTTTTTGCAATGAAGTGCTTTGGAGTCAAGCACAATTAAACGGAATAGAGATTATCAACAGCATTTATTGTAAAGAAAAAAACGGCACTTTATTTTTTAATAAAATTGAGAAAATACAACCGGATTTAGAAGCACACAGAGCCAATAATTTTTTAGGGAGCTTGCTGCAGCACCAAAGCTTGCAAGCTACGAAGTATATGAGTAAGTGGATTGAAGAGAAAAATAAAGTATAACTGCGAATTTTGAGATTTACGGAGGCTCAAAATTCGCAATTAAAAAGTATTGATTTATACTTAAATTAACCCAGCTCTTTTTAAAAGTGCATCTGGTTTTGGTTCTTTTCCTCTAAACCGTTTGTACAAAGTCATTGGTTTTTCTGTACCTCCTTTAGAAAGTACATTGTCTTTAAATTTGGTGGCAACCTCTTTATTAAAGATCCCCTCCTCTAGAAAGTATTCAAAGGCATCTGCATCTAAAACTTCCGCCCATTTGTAGGAGTAATAGCCCGCGGAATACCCTCCTTGAAAAATATGAGAAAAAGCGGTGCTCATCACATTTTCAGCAACATCAGGATATAATTTTGTATCTGCAAAAGCATCATTTTCAAATGCTTTAATAGAAGTAATTTCTGTTGGATCTTGACCATGCCATTGCATGTCTAGGAGTCCAAAACTTAATTGACGCAACGTTTGCATGCCTTCGTGGAAACTTGCAGATTCTTTAATTTTTTCTACATACTTCATTGGAATAACTGCTCCGGTTTCATAATGTTTCGCAAACAGTTCTAATGCTTCTTTCTCAAAACACCAGTTTTCTAAAACCTGACTTGGCAACTCAACGAAATCCCAAGAGACTGAAGTTCCCGACAAACTGTTATAGGTGGTGTTTGCAAGCATTCCGTGCAAGGCGTGTCCAAACTCATGAAACAAAGTCGTAACCTCATTAAAAGTTAATAGAGAAGGTTTTGTTTCCGTAGGCTTTGTGAAATTACAAACGATAGAAACATGTGGTCTTTCATTGGTGCCATTCTTAATTTGTTGCGATTTGTAAGAGGTCATCCAGGCACCATTTCTTTTCCCTTTTCTAGGATGAAAATCTGCATAGAAAACAGCAATAAAATTTCCAGAGATATCTCTTACGTGGTATGTTTTCACATCTTTGTGATAGGTGTCAATGTCAGAAACCTCTTCAAACTTTAAATCAAATAATCGCTTGGCAATTTCAAAAACACCTGCAATTACGTTTTCTAATTTAAAGTACGGTTTTAAGACCTCTTGGTCTAAATCAAATAAGTCTTTCTTTAGTTTTTCTGAATAATAGGCAGCATCCCATTTTTGAAGTTGGTCGATGCCGTCTAATTTTTTAGCATATACTTCTAAATCCTGAAACTCTTTTTGAGCTGCTGGTGTTGCTTTTGCTAGTAAATTATTAGAAAATTCGATTACCTTTTCAGGAGTTTCTGCCATTCTTTCTTCTAGAACAAAATGTGCATGTGTTTTATAACTCAGTAAGTTTGCTCTTTGGTGGCGAAGCTTTACAATTTCTAAAACGTTTTTTTCATTGTTAAATTCATTGTCTTGGAACCCTTTTTTACCTGCGGCAATTGCCATTTTTTTACGTAATTCTCT
>DPRC01000176.1:6620-7303 GCA_003537695.1 Polaribacter sp. | reverse complement strand
TGCGCTACCTTGATTGTATGGTAATCTTAGGAATTTGTCCTTTAGAAAAAATAGAAAGCGTTGACCGTTCTTTATTGGACTCAGCTACCGTATTTCAAACTGCAAATGGAAACGAAAGAATCTATATGATGCCGTACGACGCAGATTCAATAATGTGGCAACTTAGCTTTCCAATATCAGAAGAAGCAGCAAAAGCACTCAGTGCTCAAGGAGCAAAAGCGCTTAAAAAAGAAGCCTGTCGAAGAATTCAATGGCATACTCCTATCCCCCAAATTTTAGCAGCCACTCAAGAAGCTCAGGTTTCTGGTTACCCAGCGTATGACAGAGCAGTTCTTAGCCCTGAATTATTAGAAAGAGCAAATAAAAGTACACTTATCGGAGACGCTGCCCATCCCATGAGTCCGTTTAAAGGGCAAGGTGCAAACCAAGCACTACTGGATGCCCTAGCATTGGCTCGAAGGATTACAAAAGAATGCAAGACTTCTAACACATGGAAAGATGCTGGCATCAGGAAAAGTGTATTGCATGCTTTTGAAACTGAAATGCTAGAACGCAGTGCTTCCAAAGTAGTGCATTCTGCAGAGGCCGCAGCATTATTACATTCCGATATTATATTGCACAAAGGTGATGGTCCAAGAGGAAAGCACCGAAAGATAGAAAAAGACTAAATTTACATTTGAAAC
>DPRC01000176.1:4151-6224 GCA_003537695.1 Polaribacter sp. | reverse complement strand
AAAAACTAAACAATACTGACTTAAAAGTAGCTGAAAAAATACGTGTTGTATTTCAAATTTCTTACAAAATTGAGGCCCAACTATTAAACGCAACCGATTTTCCTCCCTTAAAAAGACCTCTTAAAAGTTATATCGATTGTGAAAACGATTTTTATGGATACTTGAAAAATAACGAATTGGCGGCAGTTATAGAAATTCATCACACCGAGAAGCATACCCTTATTAGAAGCTTAGTGGTTGCTCCTTCTTTTTTTAGACAGGGAATCGCAGGAAAATTTGTCCAATTTGTATTTGACACCTATCAAGCACAGTTGTTTTTAGTTGAAACCGGCGCTGCAAATGGTCCCGCCATCGCACTGTACCAGAAATATGGTTTTATAGAAGTAATGCAATGGGATACTGACCACGGAATTAGAAAGGTGAAATATGAAAAGAAGATAGGAAACTAACTCGAAGGCATACCACTATGCGTTATATACGAAGTAAGAAACATTTGCATTGTGTTTAAACACGCTACCATTATCTTCTTCGTTTCGGGGCTCTACTCACCTTCTTTTTTCTCTTATTAAATGGAATGGCATCATCAAACGTGTGCTGCGCTTCTTTGTGCGAAGTTTTATTCTTTTTCCAAGAGTTGTTTTCAGGTAATAATTTCCGCAATAAATCGGGTCTTCCCACCTTGTTCAAAGTATTGCGAATCCAATCTTTATTTTCTTTTTTATACCAAAAGAAAAATTTGTGTTGGTCGTCTCGTTCTTGTTTTGTTTTTGGAGTTCTTGTTGGTTTTAATGTATACGGATGAAACCCTGAATAATAAATAACCGTTGCAACCGTCATTGGTGTTGGTGTAAAACCTTGCACTTGCTCTAACTGAAAACCCATATCTTTAGTCTCAGCAGCTAAATTTGCCATATCTTCTACCTCACTTGCTGGGTGACTCGAAATAAAATATGGAATTAATTGTAGATTTAATTTCTTCTTGATATTTATTTTATCAAAACGTTCTTTAAACATGTGAAAATATTTAAAAGACGGCTTTCGCATCAATTTTAAAACAGGATCTGAAGTGTGTTCTGGTGCCACTTTTAAACGACCAGAAACGTGATTGGTCATTACTTCCTCTGTATACGCATCCAACTCCTTTGGATCTGCATTTTTATTAAATTCAGGAACCAACATGTCATGTCTAATTCCACTTCCAATAAAAGATTTTTTAATTTTAGGATGTTTATCAACTGCTTGATACAACTCTGTAAGTGGTTTATGTGAGGTATCTAAATTTGAACAAATAACTGGGGAAATACAACTTGGTGCAATACATTTATCACAAATAGACTGCACTTTCCCTTTCATTTGATACATATTTGCAGAAGGCCCTCCAATATCGGACAAATAGCCTTTAAAATCTGGCATGTTTGCGACCTTATCTATTTCTTTCAAAACAGATTCCTGACTTCTACTGGCAATAAATTTGCCTTGGTGCGCAGAAATAGTACAAAAACTACAACCGCCAAAACATCCACGGTGAATATTAATGGAAAACTTAATCATCTCAAACGCAGGAATTGGACCACGCTTGTCATATTTTGGGTGCGGTAGTCTTGTAAAGGGCAAATCAAAAGAACCGTCAATTTCTTTCTCTGTCATTGTAGGAAAAGGTGGATTGATGACCAATGTTCTTCCGGAAACTTCCTGTATAATTCTTCGTGCTTTTAATTTATTTGACTCCTGTTCAATAACCTTGAAGTTCGAAGCAAAGGTTTTTTTATCTTTTAAGCAGGCATCATGTGAGTTAATGGTCACATCTTCCCAATCTTTTATTACTGGAATTTTTTCTACCTTTTCATCGATCAAAACGGCCGTTTGCTTGATGTTTTTTAAGCTTGAAAAGGGCACTCCTTTTTGTAATAATTCTACAATTTCGCGCAATGGCTGCTCTCCCATTCCATACACCAACATGTCTGCTTTCGACGTTTCTAATATGGATGGTAATAATTTGTCTGACCAGTAATCGTAATGCGTCACACGTCTTAAAGAGGCTTCAATACCTCCAATTAACACGGGAACATCTGG
>DPRC01000176.1:0-3766 GCA_003537695.1 Polaribacter sp. | reverse complement strand
CCTTTATCTCCATTCGGCGTATAAGCATCTTTATCTCTTCTCTTTTTACTTGCGGTATAGTTACTCACCATCGGATCCATACAACCACCAGTAGCACCAAAAAATAAACGGGGCTTTCCTAACTTTTCAAAATCTTGAAGATTATCAGTTACACTTGGTTGCGGCACAATAGCCACTCGCAGGCCATAACTTTCTAAAATACGTCCAATTACGGCAGGCCCAAAAGCCGGATGATCTACATACGCATCTCCACTAAATAAAATAACATCTAATGCCTCCCAACCACGAATTTTAACTTCCTTATTTGTCGTTGGTAACCAATCGGTTAATTGATGTCTTTTAGTATCTTCCATATTTTGCAAAAATAGGGAAAATCTACCAAGTAGGTTTGATTCTGTAGTGATTCTAACGAATAAAGAAAAATATGCCCACGGGGCGTAGCTTCTTTTTTAAAACCTCCTTCTTCATTTTAACAAAAGATGTGTCATCAACTATTATTTCTTTTGTAGCTTTATGCCCACAAATCAACATATCGTTATGAAAAAAGGTTTTTTATGCATACTCATTCCTGTTTTTGTTTTTACTTCATGTAATGTTAAAAAAGAGGAAATGGCAACTTATGTGTTCGATAATTACACAAAAAAAGAGGTGAATATAGTGATGAGAGATGGTGTAAAACTGCACACTACGATCTATACTCCTAAGGATTTACGTCAAACATACCCCATTTTACTGCAAAGAACCCCATACAGTGCTGCTCCCTATGGAGCAGGAAAAATGAAAACCAAAATCGGACCGAATATTCACTTGATGAAAGAGGGTAATATTGTGGTATATCAAGATGTTCGCGGACGTTGGATGAGCGAAGGGGTGTATGACAATATGCGCGCTTACCTTCCAAATAAAAAAGCAACCGAAGCAGATGAAGTTTCTGACACCTATGACACCATCGATTGGTTGGTAAACAATCTTGAAAATAACAATGGAAATGTAGGTACTTGGGGAATTTCGTATCCCGGACATTATGCTACTATTTCAGCTATTGATGCCCATCCTGCATTAAAAGCAGCATCTCCACAAGCATGTATTGGTGATTTTTTCTTTGATGATTTTCATCACAATGGGGCCTTTTTATTAAGCTATTTTAGAGCGATCTCTTTATTTGGAACCTATAAAGATACCCCGACGGATAGTGCTTGGTATTCCTTTCCCGAAATGAACTCAAACGACCAGTATCAATTCTTTTTAGACAAAGGTCCTTTAAAAAACTTAAACACCTATTTTCAATATGATAAACTAGATACTAAAACCGCTGAAAACAAAGAACGGATTGACGATTTCTTTTGGAAAGAAATTGTGGAACATCCAAATTATGACAGTGTTTGGAAAAGCAAGGGGATTATTCAGCATCTAAATAAAGTCCCTGCTACGGTAGCAACGATGATTGTTGGTGGCTGGTTTGATGCAGAAGATTTGTACGGACCTCTAGAGACCTATAAAGCCATAGAAAAATATGGAAAAGGAAATTATAACACCTTGGTTTTCGGACCTTGGGATCACGGGAAATGGGCTAGGAATGGTGTGGAAAACTATGTTGGAAACTATTATTTTGGTGATTCTATTTCCTTAAAATTTCAATCAGAAATTGAAACAAAGTTTTTCAATCATTTTTTGAAAGGAAAAGGAGATAAAAACACAGGATTGCCAGAAGCCTATGTTTTTGACTCTGGAAAAAAAGAATGGAAATCCTATGACGCGTGGCCACCTAAAAATATAGTAAAAGAAAACTGGTTTTTATCTGAAAACCAAAAATTGGCCTCGATACAAAAAGCACCTAAGCCACTAAGTTTTGTTAGCGACCTAAAACACCCAGTTCCCTATTCCGAAGATATTAAAACAGTTTTTACTCCAAGAAAATACATGACGGACGATCAGCGTTTTGCGGCAAGAAGACCCGATGTTTTAGTTTTTGAAACAACAGTTTTAACGGAGGATTATACATTGGCTGGGGATATCCTAGCAAAATTAAAAGTAGCTACCACAGGTACTGCGGCAGATTGGATTGTAAAAGTTATTGATGTACATCCGTCAAATTTAAAAGAAGATAATGATAAATTACAGGATCATTTAAAAATGAGCAACTATCACTTAATGGTACGAAGTGAAGTTTTACGAGGTCGGTTTAGAAATAGTTTTGAATTTCCAGAGCCTTTTATACCCAACGCAAAAACAGCTGTTGACATCAAATTACAGGATGTTTTTCATACGTTTAAAAAAGGCCATAAAATACAAGTGCAAGTGCAAAGTACATGGTTTCCTTTAATCGACTTAAATCCGCAAACCTATGTAGACAATATCTTTAAAGCAGCCAAAGAAGACTTTAAAAACCAAACCCATACCATTTTTACGGATTCTAGTATTGAGTTTTCTGTATTGAAATAAATATTCTTTGCTAAAAACGTTTAAAATTCAATGCAATATTGCTTGTTTTAAAATCTGAAAAATATATTTAATTTTATTAATTCTTCAAAAATGACCTCAACAGAAATTGCACTACTATTAAATAATGATGCAGAAAAAATTACTCGAATTGGGGAAATAATTGGAAAAAAAATTCCTGAAAAAGATGACTTTCGAAGTCTAAATAACTGTGAAAAAACCTTTATTTATGTAGATGTTTTAGAGCATAATGTTACAAATGGTGGTTTTATCCAATTCTTTTTCAACTCTTCTGGTCAGTTTGCGCACGAAGTTTTTCATGCATACATGGAAATAAAAGCCGAAAAAACAGTCGACATTCTTACGGAAGCAATTCATCTATTTCCAGAGGTTCCAGTTCCCAAGAACCTAAGAATCCGACAAGAAATACTAATGAAAAAAGATTCCAATATTGATTTGTGGGACGCCTTAGATACCGAGTTTTATAAATGTGAAGATAATATTATACAGCTTACGCTAAACTATGTTCGAAAAAACCTATCTCAATTTGATTAAAATTCAACGCTAAAAAAGCACCCTGTGTAATTCAAAAATTATTTTTCTAAAATTTCTGTAATATTTGGCTTGAAATAATTTGGTCCTTTTAAGACTTTACCGTCCTCTCTATAAATTGGTTTCCCGTCTGCACCTAACTTACTCATATTACTTCTTTGAATTTCATTAAATACAGCTTCAATCTTGTCTTGCATGCCGTGCTCTATGATCGTTCCACATAATATATACAGCATATCACCTAAGGCATCCGCAATCTCCACCAAGTCGTTATTTTCTGAAGCCTCTAGGTACTCTTCATTTTCTTCCTTCATTAGGTTGAAACGCAAGGCATTTCGTTCTTTTCCAATACTTGCAATTGGGCTTGAATTCATATTTAATTTAAAAGCGGTGTGAAACGCTGTTACTGCAGCTATTTTATTTTTCATTATTATTTATTTTATCGTTAAAGTATTTTCTTTAAAACTCTGGCAGGCATCCATTTCAGAACAACCGCAATAAGTTGCCATCGTTTAGAAATGTATGCCACCCTTTTTTTCTTTTTGATTGCGCTATAAATTTGTTTTGTCGCTTTCTCTAACGGCACCATCCAAAAGAGTACCGAGCCTAAAGCCATAGCTGTATCTACAAACCCAGGCCTTATATCTGTAATAAAAACTTGCTGAGACTTCATTGATTTAGTTTTTATATACAAACTTTCTAAATACGCTTTCTGATACGCTTTTGATGCAAAGTAATCGGGCGCCGATCGATTTCCACGAATAGCGGCAATAGA
>DPRC01000138.1:7924-16401 GCA_003537695.1 Polaribacter sp. | reverse complement strand
CCTTCAAGCATGAGATATGGTAAATCACCTGTCAAGGGTAAGACTCTACTATAACACGTGCACCCTGCGCATGGCTCAAAATACTTCTAGCAAGACTTTAGACCGTGTATCATTATAAAAGTCACTGGTTACGCCTCCACTTTTTTTCAAGCGTACAGAACGCTATTTCATGAACTGCTCTTCTAATCGTGAGGGCGTGTCCCTTTAAAAGTTTTATTCAAAAAAAAATCCAGCAATTGCTGGATTTTTTTATCTTATGGTAACTGTAAGAAACTTATTGGTTTCCTAATATAATAGGCATTCCTGATTTACCAGAACCAATAACAACAACCTTACTATTTGAAGATTTTGACAACTCTATAGTCGCTTCAATTCCTTTGTCTTGAAGAATTTTTTCGGTTAGTGATGCACTTAAAATTCTATTCGCATCTGCTTTACCTTGTGCTTCAATAATTTGTTTTTCAGCTTCTTTCTTCGCAGTAACTAATCTAAACTCATACTCTAAAGACTCTTGCTCTTGTTTTAGCTTTCGCTCAATTGCTGTTTTAATAGTAGTTGGCAAAGTAACGTCTCTAACTAAAATCTCGTTTAATTGAATGTACTGCTTGTCTAATATTTTCTTTGTTTCTACAAAAATTTCTGTTTGTATTACATCTCTTTTACTAGAATACAATTGCTCAGGCGTATACCGTCCCACAACACTTCTTGCCGCAGACCTAATTGTTGGTTGTATTACTCTAGAAATATAATTCTCTCCTTTTTCTTGGTGTAAAGATCCTATCTTATCTGCTTGCGGTTGAAACCAAGCAGAAGCTTCTAATTGAATCTCTAAACCGTTCGAAGACAATACCTGCATTTTTTCATAAATCTCTTGCTGTCTTACTTCGTAAATAAACACTTTATTCCAAGGTGCAACAATTTGAAAACCTTCTCCTAAAGGTGGTTCATCGGTTACAACACCTCCACCAAAAGTCTTATACAAAACACCTGCTTGACCAGAATTTATGGTCACCGTTGCTTTTGAGAATAAAATGATTGCAAGTACTGCTAGTACTATAAAAAAAACTCCACCTTTTGGGAATTTTATATCTAATTGATTGTTCGCCATTTTTTTTTAATATTTTAAGTTTATTCAAATTTACGATATAACTTTAGGAAACACAATCTATATGGGCACAATCTTAAAAGAAGTCGGCTATATATTCACAATTAGGATCAAATCTTACCATAATACTTTCGGAGAAACCATTCTGCAGTGCATGCAGAAATAATTAGCAACAATAGCCATTTCCATTCGAGTAAGATTTGCTCTTTTACAATTGCTTTTTGCTCTGAATAATAGGTTTCATCTGTGAGCAAATCTTGTGTTAAACGGGTTATTTCGTCGCTATAGAAGCTTGCTCCTCCTGTATTTACTGCCAATTGTTTTAATTTGAATGCAGCTGCATGTGTAAACTGTGCTTCCATTTGATACTTCGTTATTTTAAAGCTGCCATATTTAGAGTGACTTTGGCCTAAAACCTGAACTTTAAAATTATAAACACCCGGAGAAAGGTTTTCTAGAGCGATTTGATAGGAGTTGTTTCGCAGAGAAAAAGGGAATGTTGTCTTTTTCTTCGTTTCTTTATTGGTGAGGGTTATCTCTAATGCTGCGCTATTGTCAAATTTATAATTGGTATCTGTAAAAAAAGCAGCGATGTTAATTACTGTATTCGAAGCATATATATGCTCTGAATTCACTTCCAACCGCGCTTTATTTTTATGTGCAGTTACATATTGCACTGCATTTCCTATAAATTGATCAAAGTCTTGAAAAGTACCACTCCTTAAAAAACTTGCAGCTCTCCACCTCCAAATTCCTTCACCAAATACGACTGCTATTTTTTGTTTTTCTTGCTCTAAAAATGAGATTAGAGGTTGCGTTGTTTCCACTCCTCTTATTTCCTGCAGCACTATATCTTGGTGTTCCCTATAGAAATTAAGAATTCCAAAGGCATCCTTTAAGGGGGGAAACTGCTCAAAACCGATGTCCTTTTGTAAAAAAGTGGAGAATGAACTGTGGTACCGAGCTCCGTAATTTTCCGTCTCTTGAAGGAAATTTTTATTAAAACCAAGCTGCTGCGCATTCAACAGTGCCCAATCGGTGTTTGTACCAGTTACAATGAACAAATTACACTGCGCCTTCTTTATTTTTGCAAACACAGCTTTAAAAACATTGGTTGGTTGGTACAGTATGACCAATTCAAATTCAGAGAAGTTGCCGTTAAAATCCGCAACCTTTGAAACGGTGACTGCGCGTTGTGGATTGCTCTCTATGGCCTTTTTCAACGAACCGATGTCTGGATGCAAAACATCTGTAAGAAGTAGCACCCTCGCCTGCTCATCAATTACCTCAACGGAAAAATTTCTTGTATTATTTTTAATGTTTTTTTCGTTCTTTATTTTTTCAATACTTCCAGTGAAGTAATTGACTCCTACTTTTGAAGCTACTAAGTCGAACGTAATAATGCGAGAACCTTCCTTTTTTGAAAATTGCATTCTTTTTGAGAATATGGTTTTTCCACCACTCTCAATAGAAAAGGTTTTTTTAACTGCCCCTATTCCGTCATAGTTTAAAAGCACCTCTACAGGAAACTTGTTATTGAGGTAACTGTACTTATTTGTATTTATTTGAGTTATTTTTAGGTCGGTATAGGTTGTAGTATCTCCAAAAATAATGGGATATACTTTTTGTTCAGAACTCATAAATTCATAGGCATTCCCAATCGTTTGATTGCCGTCTGTTAGCAGTAAAATAGGGGCTTTTTTTTCACTATTCAATTTATTTACTGCTGTAACAGCCTTGTAGATATTTGTTGCACTCCCTAAAAAATCAATACTGTCAGATACTTGTAGATCCGAGCTAAAAATATAGTTTTCAATCTCAAACTTATCCGATACACGAGTGTTATTCTTTAATTCGTAAATAAAGTCTTGAAGGTTTTTTTCTTCTTTGAAATAAGAAATTGATTTCGAATTATCAACCAGTATCGAAAGTTTCGGTTTTATGGTTTGAAAGGTTGTTGTTTTTATCTTTGGACTAATAAACAAGGCAAGCACTAAAAATAAAGAAAGTGTTTTTAATGCACACAACAATATATGGATACTCCTCTTACTTTTTACTTTATAGAAATATTGAAAATAACCAATGGAAACGCTGCATATAAATGCGCATATAAGGTATAAAATAGTGAGTGTCTGCAATTATTTATATTTCATGGAAAGATATCAATAACAATCTAAAAAAGAAAACCTACAACATTTAATTGTTGCAGGTTTTAAAGATGTATTAGAGACTCCACTTTAATACTTTCATCAAATTTGATATTAGAAACAGCAAACAAAAATAGAAAGCCAGTAAAAACACGCATAAAGATAGCATTAATTTTTTTCTACTCTTTTCTTTGAACCATAGCCATACAGCATAAAATAAAGACAGTGCAAAGGTGAAATATACGAGACTTCTAAAAATAAAGTTCCTTTATTGATATCCCTTGGAATGCAGATCTGAAAACCTATAAAATTGTAATTTTAGGGGTAAAAATGCCTTGAATTATACATCCATAAATCACAATTAACACCATTAAAGGCCCTTGTAAAAAGTCAAACAACTTTTTCACAGTATTTTATTTACGTCAACATACCTCCATCTACAGACAAGGTTTGTCCGGTAATATAGGTACTCATGTCAGAAGCTAAAAACACACATGCATTTGCAATGTCAATTGGCTGCCCTCCTCTTTTTAAAGGAATCCCATCTCTCCAAGACTGCACCGTTGCTTCATCTAACTTAGCGGTCATTTCAGTTTCAATAAAGCCAGGAGCAATTACATTACTTCTAATGTTTCTAGAGCCTAACTCTAAGGCTACAGACTTTGAAAAACCTACAATACCTGCCTTTGATGCCGCATAATTAGACTGCCCTGCATTTCCTTTCAATCCTACAACAGAACTCATATTAATAATAGCACCTGAACGCTGCTTCATCATCGGTCTGATTACTGCTTTTGTCAAGTTAAAAACCGATTTTAAATTTACTTCGATTACTTTATCAAAATCGTCTTCAGAAATACGCAGCAACAAGTTGTCTTTTGTAATCCCCGCATTATTTACTAAAATATCAATCGCTCCGAATTCTTTGTGAACTTCTTTTGCTAATTCTTGTGCCGCATCAAAATTTGCAGCATTCGATTGGTAGCCCTTTGCAGAAACTCCATATGATTTCAATTCTTCTTCTAAGGCATTTGCTGCATCCACAGAGGCGCTATACGTAAAAGCAACATTTGCTCCTTGTTTTGCAAACTCAACAGCGATCTCGCGACCAATCCCTCGCGTTGCTCCTGTAATTATTGCCGATTTATTTTCTAATAATTTCATAGTGTATTGTTTATTTGCAGTTCAAATATAAAAAAGAAATTCCCGTTTTCACGGGAATTATAGGTTATTATCATTACTAATGATCCAAATAAATACGCTTTACACGCATATTAAATGATTGATATTACCAGTAATACTTTAATTTTTACCCAAAACTTTTGCCACCATTTCTCCAATTTTTGCTGGTGAACTTACCACGTGAACGCCGCATTCTGATAAAATTTTCATTTTTGCTTGTGCAGTGTCATCAGCACCGCCAACAATTGCTCCTGCATGTCCCATTGTTCTTCCTGCTGGTGCAGTTTGTCCTGCAATAAAACCAACAACTGGTTTTCTGTTCCCATCTGCTTTAATCCACTGTGCAGCTTCTGCTTCTAGATTTCCACCAATTTCACCAATCATAACAATTGCTTCCGTTTCATCGTCATTCATTAATAATTCAACAGCTTCTTTTGTTGTGGTTCCAATAATAGGATCTCCACCAATACCAATTGCTGTTGTGATTCCGTATCCTTGTTTTACAACTTGGTCTGCAGCCTCATAGGTTAGTGTTCCTGATTTAGAAACAATCCCAACGTTTCCTTTTTTAAAGATAAAACCTGGCATAATACCAACCTTCGCCTCGTCTGGAGTGATAACTCCTGGACAGTTAGGACCAATTAATCTACACGCTCTTGTGTCTATATATGCTTTTACTTTTACCATGTCTGCAGTAGGAATTCCTTCTGTAATACAAATGATTACCTTAATTCCTGCATCGGCAGCTTCCATAATTGCATCTGCAGCGAAAGCTGGTGGCACAAAAATGATCGTAGTATCTGCTCCTACTTTTTCCACAGCTTCTAATACGGTGTTAAAAACAGGTTTACCTAAGTGTTCTTGACCTCCTTTTCCTGGAGTTACTCCTCCAACAACATTCGTTCCATAGTCAATCATTTGACCGGCATGAAAAGTACCTTCACTACCTGTAAATCCTTGAACTATAATTTTTGAATTTTTATTTACTAAAACACTCATTGGTTTATTATTTTATTATGTTGCGCAAAAATAGTTTATTGCAGGTTTCTAAAAAAGTATTTTAAGTAATCTTTCTACCTTTTAAAAAACGTTTTATTTCTGCCATCTCTTTTAATTTTTCTCTAGATTCTGAAATCGGAGTTCCAAAATAACTTTTTCCCCCTGGCACTGATTTTGTAACCCCTGTTTGGCCTAAAATTACAGCTCCTTTTCCAATTGTAATACCACTAGTAGTGCCTACTTGGCCCCAAATAACAACTTCATCTTCGATGACTACACAGCCTGCAATTCCAGTTTGTGAAGCTATCAAACATTTTTTTCCAATCACCGTATCATGACCTACATGCACTTGATTGTCAATTTTTGTTCCTGCACCAATGGTAGTGTCTCCGGTAACTCCACGATCAATTGTGCAAGAAGCACCGAGGTCTACATTATCTTGTAAAACCACCCTTCCTACAGAAAGTAATTTATCAAATCCATCTGATCTCTTTTTATAATAAAATGCATCAGCTCCCAAAACCGTATTTGCATGGATGGTCACATTGTCTCCAATCACAGTGGCATCGTAAATCGTTACATTCGGATGGAGATAACAGTTTTCTCCAATTACAACGTTATTTCCGATAAAAACATTTGGCTGAACAACAGTTCCTTTTCCAATTATAGCGGAACTCGAAATAGCTTCTTTAGAGGCTACGAAGGGATTGAAAAAATTTGATATCTTGTTGAAATCTCGAAAAGGATCTTCAGAAATCAATAAAGACTTCCCTTCGGGACAAGGTACCTCCTTGTTGATCAATATCGTAGTTGCTGAAGATTTTAATGCTTTCTCATAGTATTTAGGATGATCTACAAAAACGATGTCTCCTTTTTCTACTACATGGATTTCATTGATTCCAGATATTTCAAAATTAGCATCCCCTATAAATGGGGCACTTATTAATTTTGCTATTTGCTGCAGTGTTTGTGGCGTTTTGAATTTCATCTCTAACTTTTAGCCATTGGTACTTTACAAAGCGAACTGCCAAGCACCAAAAATCATTACTCTTTTATTCTCTCTTGGTAGGTTCCTTTTGTAGTTTCTACTTTAATTTTATCCCCTTCATTTATAAATAAAGGAACGTTTACTGTTGCCCCACTTTCTACAGTGGCAGGTTTTGTTGCGTTTGTTGCGGTATTTCCTTTCACACCAGGCTCTGTATGCGTAACTTCTAAAACAACACTTGCCGGCATGTCTACAGAAAGTGGCATTTCGTCTTCAGAATTGATGATAATGGTTACAATCTCGCCTTCTTTCATTAACTGCGGTGTGTCTAAGGTATTTTTTTGCAATTGAATTTGAGAGTAATCTTTTTCATTCATAAAATGATACGTTTCCCCTTCATTGTATAAATATTGAAATTTATGCGTTTCAACGCGAATATCTTCAATTTTTCTTCCAGCGGGAAAGGTATTATCTACTACTTTTCCGTTGGTAACACTTTTTAATTTTGTTCTAACAAAAGCAGGGCCTTTTCCTGGTTTTACATGTAAAAACTCAATAACTTTATAGATGTCATTGTTATACTTAATACACAGTCCGTTTCTAATATCTGATGTTGTTGCCATTTCTATTATTGCTTTTATTATACTAATTTTATGAGGTACTGTTTTAAATCCTTTGCTTTGCTGCTATTAATTTGAATTGAAATAGCCTTTCATAATTCCTCTGTGAGAATCTTTGATAAATTGAATGATCTCATCTCTCTCTGTAGTTGCCTCTAATTCGGCTTCAATTATTTCAATTGCTTGTGTATAATTGTAGTTTTTCTGAAATAAAATTCGATAGATGTTCTGAATTTCTGTAATCTTTTCTGTTGTAAACCCGCGTCTTCGCAAGCCTACAGAATTAATACCAACATAAGATAATGGCTCTCGTGCTGCCTTCACATAAGGAGGTACATCTTTTCTAACAAGAGAACCACCTGTTACAAATGCATGTTTTCCAACAGATGCAAACTGATGCACTGCTACCATTCCCGCCAACACAACATTATCGCCTATAGTAACATGCCCCGCTAAAGTGGAGTTGTTCGAAAAAACACAATTATCACCCACAAAAGAATCATGTGCAATGTGGCAATATGCCATAATTAGGCAATTATTCCCAATTTTGGTTTTCATTCTATCTGAAGTTCCTCTGTTGATGGTGACACATTCTCGTATCGTAACATTGTCTCCAATTTCTACCGTCGTCTCTTCATCATCAAACTTTAGGTCCTGAGGAATTCCTGAGATGACTGCACCTGGGAAAATCCGACAATTTTTTCCTATTCTAGCCCCTTCCATAATGGTTACGTTTGAACCAATCCAAGTCCCTGAACCGATTATTACGTTATTATGTATGGTTGTAAAAGGCTCTATAACTACATTTCTTGCAATTTTTGCTTGGGGATGCACATATGCTAATGGTTGATTCATATTTTAATTTTTTCTTGCAATTTGAGCCATTAATTCAGCTTCTGCAACTACTTTTCCGTTTGCATACGCATACGCCTGCATATGACAAATCCCTCTTCTTATTGGCGTAATCAATTCACATTTAAAGATAACAGTATCTCCAGGCAACACTTTTTGTTTAAACTTTACTTTATCCATCTTCATGAAATAAGTCAGATAGTTCTCTGGATCTGGAACCGTATTTAAAACTAAAACACCTCCACATTGCGCCATTGCTTCAACCTGCAATACACCGGGCATTACGGGTGCACCCGGAAAATGACCTACAAAGAAATTCTCATTCATCGTCACATTTTTCATACCCACCACATGCTTGCTAGAAAGTTCTAAAATTCTATCCACTAATAAAAATGGGGGTCTGTGCGGAAGAATTTCCATAATTTGGTGAATGTCTAATAAAGGTGGCAAACTTAAGTCATACGTAGGTACATTATTTCTTTTCTCCTGCTTGATAATCTTCGCAAGCTTCTTCGCAAACAAGGTATTAATTAAATGACCTGGTTTGTTTGCAATCACTTTTCCCCTAATTCGGGTTCCTACCA
>DPRC01000138.1:7015-7530 GCA_003537695.1 Polaribacter sp. | reverse complement strand
GTTAAGTTGTCTAAAATTCCGTTTGATTTTACTGCAATGTCTTTTTTATTAAAGGCTTTTTTTAATTTCCCCATGGTGCTGTCAGACAATTCTTTGTCTACATACACAATGGCATTGTTTAAATCTCCTCCTTTAATCAAATCGTGCTCCAAGAGCATTTCAATCTCATGCAAAAAACTAAAGGTTCTTGCCGCAGCAATTTCCTCTTTAAAATCAGATACCTTTTCTAAAGTAGCATTCTGAGTTCCTAGTACTTTCGTACCAAAATCTACCATAGTCGTTACTTGATATTCGTCTGAAGGCATTAGCATTATTTCACTACCTGTCACTTCATCTTTAAAAGAGATGACCTCTTTCACTACATATTCTTCAATAAAAGCATCCTGCTCCTTAATGCCAGCTTCCTCTAAAGCTTCTACAAAAAACTTAGAAGAACCATCCATAATTGGAGGTTCTGAAGCATTTATCTCAATTAGCAAGTTGTCAATATCTAAACCTACCGCTGCAGCCAATAC
>DPRC01000138.1:0-6620 GCA_003537695.1 Polaribacter sp. | reverse complement strand
TTTACAACATACTCAGCCCTTGCTTCTATAATAGGAGCGCCCTCTAAATCTAATCTGCAAAATGCAAAACCGTGATTTATAGGGGCAGGTTTCAAAGTCATCTTTACAGCATTCCCAGTATGTAAACCTACACCTGATAAACTGATTTCATTTTGTATTGTTTTTTGTTTCTTACTCATTCTTTCTTAGTTGAGTCTTCAACTCTTTTTCTAACTGGTTAATTTTTGATACTATCGTTGGTAAATTTTTAAAGTGTACATAACTTCTATTGAAACTACTGGATTTAAAAGCTGGCGTTCCATAAATAACCTCACTATCCTTGATGTTTTTGGTAATTCCTGTCTGACCTAAAACCTTCACATTATTTCCGATTATCAAGTGACCTCCAATTCCTACTTGCCCACCAATCATGCAGTTTTCTCCAATTTTAGTAGATCCAGAAACTCCTGTCTGCGATGCAATCACTGTATTTTTTCCAACTTCTACATTGTGCGCAATTTGAATTTGATTATCGAGTTTTACTCCTTTTCTAATAATAGTAGATCCCAAGGTAGCTCTATCAATGGTAGAAGTTGCCCCAATATCCACATTATCTTCAATAATAACATTTCCTATCTGCGGAATTGATTGATAATCACCGCCTTTAGTCGGTGCAAACCCAAAACCATCAGCACCAATAATAGCACCTGAATGAATTTTACAATTTTTACCAATGTGCGTATCTGCGTAAATTTTTACGCCGGCAAAAATCACAGTATTGTCGCCAATTAAAGAATTATCTCCGATGTAAGAATTGGGATAAATTTTTACATTTTTACCAATTTTTACATTTTCGCCAAGATAAGCGAATGCTCCAATGTATTCATTCTCTCCTATCTGTGCCGATTCGGCAATAAAATTTGGCTGTTCTCTTCCTAATTTATTATTTTTTGCTTCATTATAAAATTCTAATAATTTAGAAAACGCGATATAGGCATCTGCCACTTTAATCAGTGTGATTTTCACTTCCTTTTCAGGAGTAAAGCTCTTATTTACAATGGCCACTGAGGCATTTGTACTGTATAAAAATGAAGTGTATTTAGGGTTTGACAAAAAAGTTAAAGATCCTTTTTTTCCTTCCTCAATTTTAGAAAGTGCAGAAACTTCTTCATCAGGGTTGCCAACAACCTCTCCTTCTAAAATATCTGCTATTTGTTGTGCTTTAAATTTCATCAAAGGCAAAAATATAAAAATTATACCGTTTTCTCTAATCTCATCTTACTTTGGGTAACAAATAAAATGTTTTACTACGGGTATTGTGAGTGCTTGTAAGTTTAATTGGTCCGATGCTTTTGCAATATCTTTCAAATTTCCATTTTTACTTAAGATGTATATCGGTGATTTTAAAGTATATGCTTGATTGCTTATCTTTTGATGAAACACAAAGTACTTCACATCCTTTTCAGAAATATGGAACTTGCGCATTGCTTTTTCTCTTCTTTTAGCAATATAAACTTCCTGAAAAGCCTCTTGCTGGATCTCTATTCTTAATAATTTCCTATCTACAATCATTGTGGCTAATAAAGACAACACTTTATCTTCATGATGCACCCATTCTTTGATGGCTGACAACACATCATAATCATCTAACCTGGAAAATATTTCTAAAGTTTCATCCGTAAAGTTTGCTTTCGAAATTGGAGCTTCTAAAAAGTGTTTTAGTGCGGAGCTTGCAAATAGCTGCACCCCTTCTCCCGCAAGTTCTTTTGCTCTTTTTAGCACATTGACTAAGGTGTTTTCTGCTACCAAGCCTGTTTTATGCAAATACACTTGCCAGTACATTAATCTGCGTGCAATTAAAAATTTCTCAACAGAATAAATTCCCTTCTGCTCAATAACCAATTCATCGTCTTTTACATTTATCATCGCAATTAACCGATCTGAAGAAATATTTCCTTCGGTTACTCCAGTGTAAAAACTGTCTCTTTTCAAATAG
The DNA here is from genome assembly GCA_003537695.1 of Polaribacter sp. Taxonomy (GTDB): domain Bacteria; phylum Bacteroidota; class Bacteroidia; order Flavobacteriales; family Flavobacteriaceae; genus Polaribacter. The sequence continues at coordinate 4,645 of DPRC01000138.1, read as the reverse complement.
TCCAAACGATCAATATCTAATTGACTAGAGATCAGCTGTCCTAAAAATTTACGTGCGTTTTTACCTTCAAAAATTTCGATGGCTAAGCTAAGTTGCCCAGCAAACTCTTGATTTAATTTCTTCATAAATTTCAAAGAAATCTCTTCATGACTAATTCCATTAACGATGCTGTGCTCTAAGGCATGTGAAAATGCACCGTGCCCAATATCATGCAGTAAAATGGCAATACATAATGCATTTTCTTCTGCCTCAGAAATCTCCACTTGTTTAAATCTTAAAACACGTATTGCTTTTTGCATCAGATGCATGCAACCAATGGCATGATGAAAACGGGTATGATTTGCTCCTGGGTATACTAAATTAGAAAAACCCATTTGAGTGATCCTTCGCAAGCGTTGAAAATAAGGATGCTCAATAATGTCAAAAATTAAAGAGTTTGGTATTTGTATAAATCCGTAAATAGGATCATTTAAAATTTTAAGTTTGTTGGGTATGTTTTTTTTCAAAAGTAATATAATTAGCAATGTATAATTGCAAAATACAATATTTCTTGTGACAAATTCATATATTTATAAGGGATACTTACAAATTCTAGAAATATTATAATTTTGGCAATATTTTATCATTTTGCAAGGATTGTAAAATAACAAATACTTAGCTTTAACGTTCTCAAATAAAGAAATAGATATGAGCATGCAAATTTTATGGGTTGATGACGAAATTGAACTATTAAAACCCCACATTCTCTTTTTAGAGCTTAAAGATTATAAAGTTACTACCTGCACTAATGGCGCTGACGCAATAGATCTAGTAGACGAAAAAAACTTTGACATTGTTTTCTTAGACGAGAATATGCCAGGTTTGTCAGGTTTGGAAACACTTTCTGAAATTAAGCAAAAACAAGCGAATCTTCCAGTAGTCATGATCACTAAAAGTGAAGAGGAATATATTATGGAGGAAGCAATCGGTTCTAAAATCGCAGATTATTTAATAAAACCTGTAAATCCAAATCAGATTTTATTGAGTTTAAAGAAAAACTTAGACCACTCTCGTTTGATTACTGAAAAAACGACTTCTGCCTATCAGCAAGAGTTTAGAAAAATTTCAATGGATTTAGCGATGGTAAACTCCCATGAAGATTGGATTGAATTGTATAAAAAATTAATTCATTGGGAATTGGAATTGGAGAACATCAGCGACCCTGGAATGCTTGGAATTTTAGAAAGTCAGAAACAAGAGGCAAATTCGCAATTTTTTAAATTCATTAAAAAAAATTATCAAGAATTCTTAACGGCACATGACAAACCTACTTTTTCACATACTTTATTCAAAGATTATGTAGTTCCTGAACTAAAGAAGGAAGCCCCCGTGCTTTGGGTTGTGATTGACAATTTAAGATATGATCAATACCGAATTTTAGAGCCCCTAATTAACAACCACTATAAAAAAGAAGAAGAGTACAGTTACTTTTCAATATTACCAACAGCCACTCAATATGCTAGAAATGCTATTTTTTCAGGCCTTATGCCTTCTGAAATGGAAAAAAAATATCCAAATTTCTGGAAAAATGATACTGAAGAAGGTGGGATGAATTTATTTGAAAATGATTTTTTATCCGCCCAAATTAAACGCTTAGGATTGGATATCAAACATGAATACTATAAAATTACGTCTCTAAAGAATGGAAAAGAATTGGCTGAAAATTATAATGGTACCAAGCAGAACGACCTCACTGCAGTCGTTTATAATTTTGTTGACATGCTGTCCCATTCGAAAACAGAGATGGAGGTCATTAAAGAGTTGGCGGGAGATGACAAAGCCTATCGCAGTCTCACCCTAAGCTGGTTTAAAAATTCGTCTCTGTTTGAAATTATTCAAAAAGCGCAGACTTTGGGACAAAAATTAATTATTACCACAGACCACGGAACCATTAATTGTAAAAATCCTACGAAAATTATCGGTGATAAAAATATTAGCGCTAACCTGCGTTATAAAACAGGAAGAAGCATCTCTTATGAAGATAAAGATGTCTTTGCTGTTCGGAATCCTAAAGATATCTTTCTGCCAACAGTTGCCATGAATAGCTCCTTTGTGTTTGCAAAAGAAGATTTATTTTTTGCCTATCCAAATAATTTCAATCACTTTGTTAAATACTTTAAAAACACTTATCAACACGGTGGTATTTCTTTAGAAGAGGTGATAATTCCTTGCGCAGTGTATAGTCCTAAATAAAAGCGTGAAAAAAAAATGGAATCCTTAGCTTCATTAGAAGCACTATTCAAATACCTATTTTAAATTTAACCGGGTACCTATCTTAATATTCTATACCGTTTCTTATTTTTACGTTTTTATTGATACCATGAACAAAACATATGCTTTAGAAAATTTAACGGAAATTGCCCTTGCAATCATTGGGGTAGCAAAGAATAAAACACTCTTATTTTATGGAGAAATGGGAGTTGGTAAAACTACGCTTATCAAAGAAATTTGCAAACAGTTACTGGTTCAGGATAATATCTCCTCTCCCACCTACTCGTTGGTAAATGAATATCAAACTTCAAAAGGAGAAACGGTTTTTCATTTTGATTTTTATAGAATTACCGATGAAGTGGAAGCCCTAGATATGGGTATAGAGGATTATTTCGACCGTAACCAGTGGTGTTTGGTAGAATGGCCGCAAAATGTCCAAAATTTACTACCTTTAGAGACTGTTAAAATTCACTTAACACTTTTAGAGAGTGGACAACGAAACATACACCTAAAATAAATAAACCATGAGTCCATTTTCGCCCTTCAGTAAAGAAGAGTTACTTCCTCAAGAAGAAATGCTAGAAATACAAAAGCAAAAAGGAGATTTATTTATTGGTGTCCCAAAGGAGACTTATTTCAGCGAAAAACGAGTTTGCTTGACTCCTGATGCGGTTGGTGCATTGACTGCAAATGGGCACAGAGTTGTTTTAGAAACAGGTGCTGGAGAGGGCGCAAATTACACCGATAAAGAATATTCTGATGCAGGTGCCAAAATTTCTTATAATGTGGAAGAAGCTTTTAAATGCAATATTATTCTAAAAGTTGCTCCACCAACAGAAGAGGAAATAACGTATATAGCTCCAAAAACAATATTAATATCTTCCCTGCAACTCAAAACACAAAATAAAAAATACTTCGAATGTTTAGCAAAGAAAAAGATTACAGCACTGGCATTTGATTATATAAAAGACGAGCACGATTCTTTACCAATTGTAAAATCCTTAAGTGAAATCGCGGGAACTGCTTCTATTTTAATTGCGGGTGAGCTCATGAGCGGTGTCAACAAAGGAAATGGCCTGCTATTTGGAAATATCGGAGGGGTTCCGCCAACAAGTGTTGTTATTTTTGGAGCTGGAACTGTTGGCGAATATGCAGCAAGAACGGCAATCGGTCTGGGTGCACGAGTAAAAGTCTTTGACAATTCTATTAGTAAATTAAGAAAACTTCAAGATTGTTTAAACACCCCAATTTATACTTCTACGTTGCAACCAAAAACAATTTTAAAGGCATTGATGCGCTGTGATGTTGCTATTGGTGCAATTCGAGGTAAAAACAGATCTCCTATTTGCGCTACTGAAGAGATGATTGAGAAAATGAAAGAAGGTGCTATAATCGTAGATGTGAGCATCGATAGAGGTGGTTGTTTCGAAACTTCTAATGTAACCACACATACCGCCCCAACATTTGTGAAGCACGGCATCATCCACTATTGTGTTCCAAATATCCCTGCACGTTATGCACGAACAGCTTCTGTTTCCATTAGTAATATTTTTACTCCATATTTATTAAATATTGCGGAAGAAGGAGGATTTGAAAATACCGCAAGATTCGATAAAGGTTTGCGAAACGGGATGTATTTTTACCATGGAGTCCTTACCAATAAAACAGTTGCTGACTGGTTTGACCTTCCTTTTAGAGACATTAATTTGTTAATTCTATAGTTATTAGCAGGCGGTCTTGTTTCTTATAATCTTCTTTGAAATAAAAGCAGGGATCTCTTATAAATTACCTCAAAAAAACTAAATTTGTAGCCTAAAATTTTTAGTATGCTCGTCAAAAGAATTTTCTATTATTTAATAGGTGTATCCCTAGGGTCTATCGGTGTTTATTTTTTTTGGCAAAAGAAAAATGCCACTTTTGATTATGGGATGGATGCAAGAACCCTGAAAACAATAAGAATTAAAAAGCGTTTATTTTCTGATGCTGCAAAAACTGCCATGAAGAGATATGATGTGGACTCGCTAAAAATAGCTACTATTCTAAATACTGGTGATGTAGATTTTGGAAAAGGAAACCCTAGAAAAACGCCATGTGCAGAATACTATATTACTGGTGACGACGCGCTAGAAAACATAAGCTTATTGGTGAAACGCTGCGATTCTACTGCCACCATAGAAAAAGTAATTATTGAATAGTTCAAAATTATTGGAGTATCCTAAACGCTAATGAGTGCTAAAAACTACTTTTTTTTCAATGCTTCTTCATTTTGTAAATTTTGAAGATAATGTGCTTCGATACTCGCTACATTTTTGATCGTCTTTTTTACCCAATCAAAATACAACAGTTCTTTTTCTTGGGTGGATAATTGCCAATTGACATTAGAATTCCTGAGTTT
>DPRC01000182.1:3240-3381 GCA_003537695.1 Polaribacter sp. | reverse complement strand
TTTTTTTGCTGAATGCGACCACTTCTTTATTTTTATTTAAAAGGTTTTTTGCACCAAAATCACCAGATAGTTCTTGTAAAGTTGAAAAATAGCTTTTTGGAAAAATCGCTGGAACCCCCAATTTATGCCCATAGTTAGAAG
>DPRC01000182.1:0-2816 GCA_003537695.1 Polaribacter sp. | reverse complement strand
AACAGCATCGTATTTTTGAGCTTCTAGGGCTATTTGTGAAATGCCAAAGGCAATGCTGGCGCTAAGTCCTTTATTGTAATTAACATGGTTTAAAAAATGAATGTTTGGAAATGAAACTACATTTCTGATTGCTGTATTATTTGCACCTAAAACACAATATACATCTTTGATATCAAGTGATTTTCCTTTTGATAAAACCATTTCTAGTAAAAATTTATTTCCAATTTTCACCAATTGTTTTGGACGCTTCATGCGAGAAGAAGTACCCGCAGCTAAAATTAGAACAGCAATATTTTTCATAATTTAATTGTAAATATTTCCTTTAAGATTTCTAAGAGATCTGGCGTCTTTTTCTCGCAGCACCATTAATATTTCGGCGATGATCGAAATTGCAATTTCTTCTGGTGTTTTTGCGCCAATATTTAAACCCGCAGGTGTATATATACAGTCTAAAAAGGCTTCGCTAGTTTCTGGAGCAAATTCAAAGAGTTCCTCAAAGAGCTTCTCTCTTCTATTGGGAGCTCCGAGAACTCCAATATATTTTGGTTGGTACTTTGTCAATTGTATCAAGTACTTTAAATCTTGCACATAACTGTGGTTCATCAAAACAACCGCAGTATTTTCTTCAATATGAGTAAATTGGATGGTTTCTGGTGTTGCTCCTATTAAGGTAGCTGCTCCTGGGAAATCACTAGCTAATTTAGAGTCTTTTGTTCCGGTTATTACCGTGACTTGCCAACCTATGTTAGCCGCGATAGTGCAGAGTTTAATGGCGTCATGCTCTCCACCAATAATAATTAGTTTAAACAAAGGAGTTAGTTCCTGTGTGTAAATAGCTTCGGTATTTGCAGTGTCCAAATTTAAAGATGCAGATACCTTATGTTTTTGACCATTCTTAAAGTGAAGTACAGATCCATAGTTTCCAAGCGCTTCATCTTGTTTTTTATAGTACGCGTCAATTTTCACAGGTTCTCTTTTTTCTAGAGCGGTGATAAATGCAGTTAGAAATGGTTTAGAAATGGCAAGAGGTTCCATCAATATATACAAGATGCCTTCGCAACCAAGTCGATATCGACCGTCATAGGTGATTATTTTAGCGGTATTATTGAGAAATACGCTTTGTGCTCTTTTGATAATCTCTTTTTCTACACAGCCTCCACTAACCGCTCCTGTGTAGGAATTGTCACTAGAAATTAGCATTCGTACTCCTGGTTTTCGATAGGAGGATCCCTCTAAATCAACCACCGTTATTAAGACATTTTTGAGTCCTTTTTCTTGGTTAATAATCGCTTGTTGTATGATTTCTTTAAGTTCGAATAACATTTATAAACGCAGCATTTTTATTGCTGTGTCTAAGATAAAACTTTAAAAGGAACTATGCACCTGGAAGACGATTTCTATAGTCATTTAAAGAGTAATCGCTATAAAAATAAGCTTTGTTGTTGCACGCTAATGCTGTTAGCTAGGGTGTTTTTTAGTTCCAAGTCAACTTTTTTCTTTCCGACCAGTAGTGTTGTGTAGGTATTTTAAAGGTATCTAATAACGAAAGATCTTCAGTACGCAGCATAAACCGAGATGCTTTTAGATTTTCTTGGAGTTGTTGTATGGTACTCGCTCCGCTTAAAATGGTACTTTCAGGAATTCTTTGTGCGCAGTATTTCAGTGAAATAGCATCGATACCTACCTCATGTTTTTGAGACAAATCGGCTAAAGCCTTATAGAGTAACTTGTATTGTTGATAGTTTTCATTTTTAAAAACCCTACCATTTGCGAGCGCTTCTTTAATCACTATCGTTTTTTCCTGTTGTATTAATTCCGCTGCTATTTCTTGTAAACTTTGCTCCAAAAAATTATAAGTGACTTGGAACAGGTCAAAAATTTGAGTACCTCCAACCTGAACATCTAGTGCTTTTTTCAATACCTCAACTTGATTTGTTCCTGTAGTTGTCAGTCCAATTTTCAAGTGGTGTTCTTTCTTCAGATAAGAAAGCTGCTCTAAAACGGCATGGTTTTCTAAGACCCCAGTTGCTAATGTTGCAGAATGAATTTGATATACTTTTACTGCGGGTAGTAGTTGTTTCGAGAATTCCCACTGTTCATTTAATTTTGCTAAACTGTGTTCTTTTACTTCATGAATAGTAGCATTTTCGTCAAAGTTTGCGGTATAGGTATACCCCCATTTTGTGGCAATTTCAATAGATGGGTCATTCTTTGTTTGCAGCCATTCTAGCACAAGTGCTTCTGCAAGTCCATATCCAGGAGCCGTATCAAAATACCGCACACCTAAGGCATATGCTTCTTCTAAGACGGAAAAACTATGCTTTCGAAAGGCAGCTAAGTTTGTCTTTTGGATATTTTTTGTACGTATATTAATGTATTGTGGTCTTCCTAAAGCTGCAGTCCCTAATCCTAATTTCATAGTATGTTTTTTAAGAGCTACAAGACAATCTAGAACATCCCACCTTATCTCTGGCCCATTCTGGTCTTTTTGCAAACCATTTTTCTTTTTCCGGTTGTTCGGAATAGGGGTTTTTTAAGAGTTGAAACAACTCATCAATTAATGCATAGTCACCTTCATCTGCTGCATCAATAGCCATTTGAGACATGTAATTCCGCAACACATATTTTGGATTTACAGCATTCATTTTTTGGATTCTTTCTTCCTGTGAAAGAGTTTCTTTTTGCAAACGCTCTTCATATTTTACAAACCATAAATTCCAACGGGTTGTTACCTCTTTAGAAAGATTTTCTAGGTCATAAAAAGCAGCTTCTATCAATTTTAAACCGGGTGTTTCCGATGTAAAACGACTTAAATT
>DPRC01000123.1:3679-4644 GCA_003537695.1 Polaribacter sp. | reverse complement strand
TCTACGGCATCTAAGACTATGATTTTTACAGGAGTTGAGCGTATCAATTTCCCATTAATTTTCACAGTAGCACTTCCAATAGAAAGTTCTCCCTTTTTTTTAGGTTGAACAATATAGGTATAAGATTGCCTAAAACTAACATCTCCGTTAATCCAAGATTGACTTACAGATTGACTGGGACCTCCAACAACTTTAAAGTTGGTGAAATTTGGAGGTGTAAAGTTATCTCCTCCTTGTTTGTCAATTGAGAACTCCACCCGCAAACGTTGGTTTATGCCTAATTTGTTCTTACTAATGCTAGTTTTTAAGGTTGCCTCTTGAGCAGTGATCGCAGCACTTATAATACAAATACATAAAGATATATAAAATTTCAATTTCATCAAATTTTCCTAAAATGGTACATTTACCAATCTTTTTCTTGTTTTACTTTTTTCCCTTTTGCTTTTTTAGCATTCATTTTCTTTTGGGTTTTCTTTTCTTCGTTATTTAAACTTTCTAACAGTTGCTTAACTTGCTGCGGAGACATTCGGCCTTCTTTTGGTTTAGGCTTTTGTTTATCTTGTTCTTTATTTTTGTCTGGATTTTGTTTTTTATCTTGTTCTTTATCTTTGTTTTTATCATCTTTTCCGTCCTTATCTTTGTCTCCTTTAGAATCATCTTTAGGATCCTTGTTTTTATCTTTTTTGTCATCATTTTTGTCCTTGTTTTTATCCTTATTTTTGTTGTCCTTATTTTCTTTTTTCTCTTGGTCTACTAACTTTTGAGCAACGGCTAAATTGTAGCGCGTCTCATCATCATTAGGATTGTTTCTCAACCCATTTTTAAAAGCAGCTACAGCGCCTTGGTAATTCTTAGACTCCATCATTGCATTTCCTATATTGTGAAAGGCTGCTGCTTTTGTAGCGGGATCAGTTGCCGTTTTTGCTGTTAGTTCATATTGTGGAATTGCCTCTTTAAAATTTTTG
>DPRC01000123.1:374-3608 GCA_003537695.1 Polaribacter sp. | reverse complement strand
TTGTTTTTATCCTTATTTTTGTCGTCTTTATTTTCTTTTTTCTCTTGGTCCACTAACTTTTGAGCAACGGCTAAATTGTAGCGCGTCTCATCATCATTAGGATTGTTTCTCAACCCATTTTTAAAAGCAGCTACAGCGCCTTGGTAATTCTTAGACTCCATCATTGCATTTCCTATATTGTGAAACGCTGCTGCTTTTGTAGCGGGATCAGTTGCCGTTTTTGCTGTTAGTTCATATTGCGGAATTGCCTCTTTAAAATTTTTGGTTTGATACAAAGCATTCCCCAGGTTATAGGTTGCTTTGTCGTAATTAGAATTTTCACCTAATGCTTTTTGATAGGCTACAGAGGCGTCTGTGAACTTTTCATTGTTATACAATTCATTTCCTTGACGCAGTAACTGTCTCGCCTGCCTTTGCTGTACAATTGTATCTTTTTGTGCTGCAGTCTCCTTCGTTGCGGCGAGGATTAAAAAAAAGAGGAGCAGATAGTTTACTTTTTTCATTTTAGGGCATCTTTTTTTCTTCATTAAATAAATCAACTTTTCTCAACCATTTTGTTTTCTTATCTAATAAGAACGTATCAATACATAAGAAGAACAATCCAATTGCTAAAAACCATTGAAATTGGTCTTTATAATCTGAAAACTGCTTTGTTTCAAATTCATTTTTTTCTGCATTGGCAATAATTTTGGCTAGCTGGTCCACTGGATTTTCTGTGATATTCCCATCGATATACGTTCCTTCAGAGACATTTGCAATTCCCTGCAAAACTTCAGGCATACGTTTGGTAATAACAGTTTCGCCTGCCCTATCTTTTTTGTAGCCAATCACTGCGCCATTTAAACGCATTGGGATGGGGCCACCTCGTTCTGTACCCACACCAATTGTATAAATTTGAACGCCATCATTTGCTAGGTTTTGTGCTACTTGCTTTGTTTCTTCTTGGTGGTCTTCACCATCCGAAATAATGATTAAAAAACGGTTGGTTTGTTCGTCGTTATTATAATACGTTTTTGCTAACTCTAAGGCTTCATTAATTGCTGTTCCCTGGCTAGAAACCATGTCTGGATTTGCGTTTTGCAGAAACATATTGGCGGCAGCATGGTCTGTGGTTATGGGTAATAAGGGATACGAATTACCTGCATAAATAATAATACCAACTCTGTCTGACCCTAAGCGATCAATAAGCTTAGAGATGATTTGTTTCGATTTTTCTAGGCGGTTTGGAGCAATATCTTCTGCCAACATACTTTTAGAAATATCTAAGGCAAAGACCACATCTACGCCTTCCCTTTTGATGGTTTTCAATTTACTCCCCATTTTTGGGTTTGTCAAAGAAATAATAAGGAACGAGATTCCTAGTAGAAGCATGGTTACTTTTAAAGTTGCCTTAAACTTAGAAGCGTTGGGTGCTAATATTTTTAATAGTTTGGGATTAGAAAATTTTCGTTGTGTCCTTTTTTTCCACCATAAAACCAACAAGAAAATAACAAGCATGCTTGGAACAATTAGCAGTAGGTAAAAATAAATTGGTGCTTCTATTTTGTACATTTTAAACTGGGTATGCGTTTATTAGGTTTTAATACCTTATTTATATCTTACTGTTGTGTTTTATTATCTCGGTGCTCAATGTAAACTTTGAGCAATAGTATGCGTGCATATAATCTTATATAAAACTCTTAAAAACGGTATTTCTTAAAACAAATTCCAACAGTAAAAGTCCAATACTTAAAAAGATGAAAACTCTAAATTTTTCTTGATAATTATAGTATTTAAACTCCTCTATTTTTGTTTTTTCAAGGGCATCAATTTCATCATAAATCTCTTTTAGAGATTGGTTGTCTGTTGCTCTAAAATATTTTCCTTCTGTTTCTTGGGCAATCTCCTGTAATAGTTTTTCATCTATTTCCACCTGCTGCTTTCTAAAGTTTAACTTCCCTGTTCTCGGGTCTTTACTCCAAGGAAAATCAGCAGTGCCATTCGTTCCAATTCCAATTGTGTACACCTTTATTTTTAATTCTTTTGCCAGTTCTGTTGCCGTTCTTGGATCTATGTTTCCAGCATTATTTACGCCATCAGTTAGTAGGATAATTACCTTACTTTTTGCGGAACTTTCCTTGAGTCTGTTTACACCAGAGCCCAATCCCATTCCAATGGCTGTTCCGCCATCTAATTGGCCCCATTTGAGTTCAGAAATCGTTTTTTTGACAATATTTTTATCACTGGTAATTGGTGTTTGTGTAAAGCTTTCCCCAGCATAAACTACAATTCCAATGCGATCATTAGGTCTTCTATCTACAAAGTCTATGGCTACTTTTTTAAGTGCTTCTAGTCTGTTTGGTTTTAAGTCTCTCGCCAACATACTTGCAGAAACGTCAATTGCCATGATAATATCAATTCCACGGTTTGTTTTTGTTTTCTTACTCACAGAAACATTTCTTGGTCTGGCGAGTGCGATTATGACGGCTGCCAAAGCAAAAAGCCGCAAGAGCGCTAAAAGTGGTTTTAATTTTGATACAAATGAAGTGGTTTTAAAACCCTTAATGCTAGGCATTGTTAAAAGAGCAGCATCTTTTTTACGGACAAAAAACTGCCATACTGCAACTATTGGAATAGCGAGCAGCATCCAGAGAAACTCGGGGTTATAAAATTCAAAATTACTCCAGTCCATCTTCTTTTTCGATTATTGGTTTTGGCTTTAAGTTGCCTATAATATATTCTGCATCTCTGCGATCGTCTTCAATTTCTAGGGCCAATGGTTTTGATTTTGCAAACTTGACCAGGTCTGCTTCACGTAATAAATCTTTTAACTTGCCAATAGTTTCCTTTGAAGTGTCCACTGCTTCTGATTTTTTAAAGGCGATAATCATCTCTAAAACTTCGTCAGTAGTATTCTCTAATGCGGGAACTTTTAATTCCCGCTCAATATATCCACGAACGATTTCTGTAAGTTCAGAGTAGTACTCTTTTGTTTTGTTGTTTTGCCACAATAGTTTTTCGTCCAATGCAGTTAACTTTAAGAGTGCTTCTTCATACGGTGGCAGTGCTCTGTAGGTAGGGGCTTCTATATCTGTTTTTCGCTTCCGGAAAACAAACCAATACACCCAGAAAGCAATGATGGCTAAAATGGCAAATATAATATAGATATAGCTTTTAAAATCATCGAATGTGTAGGGTTCTTTTTTGATTGATTTTATAGGAAACTTTTTTACTTTAGTAGTATCTATTGCTATG
>DPRC01000123.1:0-207 GCA_003537695.1 Polaribacter sp. | reverse complement strand
TATATCTGTTTTTCGCTTCCGGAAGACAAACCAATACACCCAGAAAGCAATGATGGCTAAAATGGCTAAAATAATGTAGATATAGTTTTTAAAATCATCGAATGTATAGGGTTCTTTTTTGATTGATTTTATAGGAAACTTTTTCACTTTAGTAGTATCTATTGCTATGGTAGCAACGTTTACCAAAAGGGAATCGGTTAAAAAAGC
>DPRC01000116.1 GCA_003537695.1 Polaribacter sp. | reverse complement strand
CGTCATTATCATGATCTGTAAATTGAACAAAGTCCAACAACTCAACCTTAAACATTAAATTTTGGTTCACGAGAGTACTTGCATAATTATTTGGATTTATAGAAGTATAGGACAATCCAGAGGGTATAAAGAAAATACTTTTTCCTCCTTCTAAATAGGTTATTGGCCCATTAAAAGTATCACCATTGTCTTCTTTCTTTAAATAGCCAGCTTTCAAATTCGTGAATCCAAATGACCAACCTCTTACGGCTAATCGTTCATATGAAAACCAATTNNCCAGAAGTATTTGAATCAAAAACAGCACTTAGTTCTGAACTGGAAAGTATGCTTTGTCCTGAATACTTTGCATAAATAGAATCTGCTATTGTAGGATTTCCTTTGTCATCGGAAGCTTCACCAAAATCTGGGTGTATAGGGTTTCCCTCTTTTATATGATAGATATATAATTTGTAGTCCAACTCATTTCTCTTAGCATCCATGATTGTTAACTTTTCTTTTTGATCAAACAGCGCAATTTCTCCACTAACTAACGTTTTTACAGAATCCGTTGCAACGTCATAATAATTATTCTTTAAAAACTGAACAATAGAGTCATTATCCGAAATCGATAAGGCCACATGATTAATATCCGCAAAAGGGTTTACAAAAGTGTTATTATCATCGTCACATGAATAGATCAGGACCACCCCTAACAACAGTAGTAAAAAAATATGTTTTATTTTATNNACTTAGTTCTGAACTGGAAAGTATACTTTGTCCTGAATACTTTGCATAAATAGAATCTGCTATTGTAGGATTTCCTTTATCATCGGAAGCTTCACCAAAATCTGGATGAATAGGGTTTCCCTCTTTTATATGATAGATATATAATTTGTAGTCCAAATCATATCTCTTAGCATCCATGATTGTTAACTTTTCTTTTTGATCATATAATGCAATTTCTCCACTGACTAACGTTTTTACAGAATCCGTTGCAACGTCATAATAATTATTCTTTAAAAACTGAACAATAGAGTCATTATCAGAAATCGATAAGGCCAGATGATTAATATCCGCAAAAGGGTTTACAAAAGTGTTATTATCATCGTCACATGAATAGATCAGGACCACCCCTAGCAACAGTGGTAAAAAAATATGTTTTATTTTATTCATTTCATCTTAAAATTTAAGGCTGCAATCTACCATTTTTATACCTTTGTAAAAAGACAAACATTATATTTTAACTTTTTTTATGAGAATTGACAAATATTTATGGTGCATCCGCATTTTTAAGACGAGAAGCATCGCAACAACGGCTTGTAAAAAAGGGCAAGTTAAAATTGATTCCAAAAGTGTAAAGCCTTCAAGAGATATTTTTGGAGGAGAATTAATTGTCATTCGAAAAAATCAAATTAACTATCAAATAAAAGCTTTAGCTTTACCAGAGAGCAGAGTGGGTGCGAAATTAGTAGATCAATATAAAAAAGATGTGACGCCAAAGGAAGAATTTGAAAAAATGGAACTCTTAAAATATTCAAAAGACTATTACCGGGAAAAAGGTGCGGGCAGACCCACAAAAAAAGACCGAAGAGATATAGACGATTATCAAGAAGATACAACCGAAGACATATGATTTCAGAAAACCATATTATTTTAAGCAATGCGCAAATAAATCAAAAGATAAAACGGATTGCATACCAAATTTACGAAAGTAATAGTGAAGAGAAAGAAGTCGTTATTGCTGGTATTGTGGGAAATGGATATGCTTTTTCAAAAAAAATTGCAAAAGTACTAACCCAAATCTCTACTTTAAAAGTCACGCTTTGCGAAGTTGTAATCGATAAGAAAAACCCACTATTACCTGTCACTACCTCTTTGTCGGTAGAACATTACATGAACAAGCCTCTTGTATTAGTAGACGATGTACTCAACTCTGGAACTACCTTAATTTACGGTATCAAGCATTTCTTAGCGGTGCCTTTAAAACGTTTTAAAACGGCGGTATTGGTCAATAGAAATCACAAGAAATATCCTGTCAAAGCGGATTTTAAAGGAATTTCTTTATCCACCTCTATCAAAGAGCATGTGCAAGTGGCTTTTACCGGAACGGAAGCAATTGCTTATTTAATGTAGTGCAATTCTTAATGCAGTTGTAATTTCTGCAATAGAGTGTGCGTTTGTGGGTAAAATTATATCGGCTTGCTCGTAGAAAAACCTTCTCTCGAAAAGATGTTTTGCAACAAACTCTTGTATTTTATCATCTGCTAAATTCGCAATCAAAGGCCTGTTACTTTTTTCAGCAGTTAACCGAGACACTAATGCAGGAATCCCCGCTTTTATATACACTGATGTTGCCTCTGACGCCAGTATTAATGCCATATTATCTCCATAACAAGGCGTACCACCTCCCAAAGAAAGTACAAAATCCGCATCGCTGTTTAAAAGTTCCTTTAAATACCGGCGTTCAATACTTCGAAAATAAATTTCTCCTTTTACTTTAAAAATAGCTGAAATACTCTGATTTTCTCGCTTCTCAATAAATGTATCTAAGTCTATGAAATTCATATACAGCTTTTTAGAAACCTCTTTCCCGATGGTAGATTTACCAGAAGCCATGTAGCCTAAAAGTATTATTTTCATTTATTTTTTAATTTAGACAAATATCGAAAAAAAAATCATTTTTATGCCATTAATTTCAATGATTGCCATTATATTTGCACCCGCTAAGGTAAAAGATTGACCTGGTAGCTCAGTTGGTAGAGCATCTCCCTTTTAAGGAGAGGGTCCTGGGTTCGAGCCCCAGCCCGGTCACAAAAAGAAGTTAAGCGAAAGCTTAGCTTTTTTTACTTTAGTATAATTTGCGCACGTGGCGAAATTGGTAGACGCGCAGCCTTGAGGGGGCTGTGAACGCAAGTTCGTGGAAGTTCGAGTCTTCTCGTGCGCACTTTTTATACTTTATAAAAGCACACAAATTCAACTATTTTTCTCTATTTAAAACATTTTTTTTGCAAATTCAATCATTGGTTGAGTGCTAAAAATAGATTTTTCCAAACCTACAGTTTTCATACCACACTTTAAATACAGAGCGGGCCTCTGCTGCGCTGTCCATTGTAATTATTTCTGCTATCTAAAGTATTTTAAGAGGCAAGGACTTCTATAGTCTCTGCCGTTAAAAATGGAATAACTGTAAACCATAAAACGAAACAAAACACCAAATAAATCGATTACAAATACGGATAGCATTTCTATTTGCGTTTTATTTATTAATTTCATCCAATGCGCAGTAGCTAAAACTATATCCCTATCTT
>DPRC01000070.1:14309-16116 GCA_003537695.1 Polaribacter sp. | reverse complement strand
ATCCTTCAGGTTTTTATGTTTTATTAGGTGTTGAAAATAGCGTTTAATAAAATTTTAATGGTTTTGAAAGCGAAGAAAATTGTAAAAACCATCAAAATTCCCGCAGCAGCTAATATGAGGTAGGAAAGATATTCGTTTGGGGTGTCTTCAAACTTTTTAAGTGCTTTAAACGCCATGGTAAGCGAAATTGGAGCTGCAATAAATAAAAAGATAAGAACACCTAAGTATTTCAATCCCTTCCCTAATAAATTTACATTCGTACTCATTTCTTATAGTTTTTAATGGAATTTCTTACAGTTCCGTGTTTTTCTAGTAATATGGAAGCCTCGGCAAGGGCTATATGTAATTCTTCTGCCAACATTTTTTGGCCTCTTGCCACCAATTTATTATTCGACAATTGCATGTCTACCATTTTGTTACCTTTTACTTTTCCTAGCTGAATCATGGTGGCAGTAGAAATCATATTTAAGACAAGTTTCTGAGCAGTTCCTGCTTTCATGCGTGAGCTTCCAGTTACGAACTCGGAACCTACAATAACCTCCACAGGAAATTGAGACACTGTTGCCAGCGGACTGTTTTTATTACAAGCGATACAACCAGTACTAATATTATTTTCATTGCATTTTTCTAAGGCTGCAATTACATAAGGTGTGGTGCCTGAAGCAGCAATACCAATAACCACATCTTGAGCGCTTACGGCATGTGTTTGTAAATCCACCCATCCCTGCTCTTTAGAGTCTTCAGCAAATTCTACTGCTTCCCGTATGGCAAGATCACCACCCGCAATAATTCCAACAACAAGTCCAGGAGAAACTCCAAAAGTTGGAGGGCACTCAGAAGCATCTACAACTCCTAGTCTTCCCGAAGTTCCAGCTCCGATATAAAAGAGTCTCCCACCTTTTTTTAGTTTTTGAACAATGGTATCCGTTAATATTTCTATCTGTGGCAAAGCTTTTTCTACCGCCAAAGGCACCGTTTTATCTTCGGTATTGATATGATATAAAAGCTCCTTGGTTTCCATCTTTTCTAAATGATGGTACTTAGAATCTTGCTCTGTAGTTTTTATAAATGTCATTACTCAAAAATACATTTTTTTTGCATTCTTGAAACATGATTTAAAGTGAAGTTTTAATCTTTTTCTTTGAGGTCTATATTATAAGTATCTGTTTCTGAAATATGAAAATAGCCTAAAGGAAAATTAGTTTCATTCGTGGTATTTATCATATTCCCTAACAAAGAGGAGGGTACTGTTTCAAAAGGTCCCCCACCATTTTGACCACTCTGACTTAATAAGACTCTGAAATAGGTAAAGTATTGCTTTGTAATTCCAGACATTTTAAGGGTCACGTTGGCTGGAAGTGTTATTTCATCTTCTTGGTAAAAAAAACTAAAATTATAAGGAGTACCGTTAAAAAAACGATCTTCTGCTAGAAAAGAGGTGTTTGTGAAATCGAATAAATAATAATTTTCTTTTTCGGCATCGTCTTGAAATGTAACTTTCACTTCCGTTTCTTTTCCTGAAAATAGGGTTGCATCTCCTTGTGAAACGCTAATAAAGGTAGGTGATTTTATTTTTGAAGCGCGTCCTTTGTAGGTTTCATTTTTATAAATAACAGTCAATTCGTAGACCGTATTATCTTTTGGAATGAAGTTAGTTAGTGGAGAAAAATCACCATCTAAATTGACGTCACTAAAAGTGATAATCGCATTGTTAGAGGTGTCGGTAATAAAGACAATCGCATCTGAAACTGTTGGAATTTCAGTTTCAAAATAGTCTGCAGATAACCGCAATTTTACAAGAGTACTG
>DPRC01000070.1:13277-14176 GCA_003537695.1 Polaribacter sp. | reverse complement strand
ATTATCTTTTGGAATGAAGTTGGTTAGTGGAGAAAAATCACCATCTAAATTGACGTCACTAAACGTGATAATCGCATTGTTAGAGGTGTCGGTAATAAAGACAATCGCATCTGAAACTGTTGGAATTTCAGTTTCAAAATAGTCTGCAGACAACCGCAATTTTACAAGAGTACTGCTAGTCGCGGGCGTTTCATCAAATAAGACCTCAAAAGAGGCATCTATGATCAGTTTTGGCGGGATACTAGCGACATCAATTTCTACAACTTTCTCACAGTTTATAAACATCAGTAGTAATAAGACGGGAAGTATTTTTATATTTTTCATAAGGAGTGTTTTGTATTGATCAACGGTGCTTTTTAAAATTTGAAATTGTACGTTACGGAGGGAACTACTCCAAAAATGGACGTTTGTACAGCTTCATTTTTAAAGGTCTCTTTATTCTGTCTAAACGCCAACGAAGCGGCATTTTGCCTTCCGTACAAATTATAAATACCAAAGACCCATTCTCCTTGCCATCTTCTGTTTTTGTTTTTTTCAGGTGTTAAGGTCGCAGCGATGTCTAATCGGTGATACGCAGGCAGCCTGTCAGCATTTCGTTTATTGTCGTCATAGACGGGTACATTTAAACCTTGCACTTCATATTGGCCAACTGGATAATTTGTTGGCTGTCCTGTTTGAAACACAAAGTTACTATTGAACTTCCATTTTTCACTCAACTGATAGCTAGCATTTATAGAAAAATCATGCGTTTTATCATAAGGTGTACTGTACCATTCTCCACTGTTTATTCCCGGCTCAGCCGCAGTTCTTCCTGGAGTTAATTGTTCAGATCTAGAAAGCGTATATGCAATCCAACCTTGTAATTTACCTTCATTCTTTTTTATTAATAACTCTAGGCC
>DPRC01000070.1:7700-12873 GCA_003537695.1 Polaribacter sp. | reverse complement strand
ATATAATCGATTCTATTTTGAATGTCTTTGTAAAAAACTTCTGTTTCCAAGGTGTATTTCCCATCTTTCAGTGATTTAAAATATCCAACAGCATATTGATCTAGCAATTGCGGCTTTATATACTTTCCACTAGGTGCCCAAACATCTAGAGGGTTTGGAGATGCAGTATTTGAGAGTAGGTGTAAATATTGCACCATTCTGTTGTAGCTTGCTTTGATGGCTGTTTTATTATCAATGGTATACGAAACTGAAAACCTAGGTTCAAAATTATTAAAACTTGAAATTACATCACTTCTATTGAAGCTTTCGCTTCCTGTGGCTTCTGCAGATTCATATTTTTTAAACGCGACGTTGTACAGGACAGCCTCATCATTTTCATAGGTATTTAATGCATCTTGTCCCAATCTGGTAAAATTGCTATAACGCATTCCATATTGCAATCGCAACTTGTCATTTATTTTGTGTTCTATATCGATATACGCGGCAAATTCATTGGCATATTTATCAGTTAGTTTCGACGCTATGATGCCAGAATCTGCTCTGTTAGGGATAATTTTACCCGGATTAAATTTATTATAAATGTTATTGATACCATAGCCTAATTTTATTTTCTCACTAAGATAGTGCTTGAAATCATATTTAAGATTGTAGTTGGTAATTCCAGAGTCCCACTCGAAACCAACAAAGTCTAAGACCAATCCGTAGAAATAATCAGAATAGATGAGCGATAAATTTGAAAATAATTTATCTGTAAAAAGGTGATTCCAGCGCAAGTTTACAACTGTATTTCCGTATTTCGTAACAAAGCTGTCATTGATGCCAAATACGTCTTTCCCAAAATAAGTAGACAAAAAGATGTTGTTATTGTCATCGATCCTATAATTTACTTTCGTATTTAAATCGTAAAAATATGCTTTGTTGTCATTGTCAAAAAGTGGTAAAAAAAGATGTGCATAAGAAGAACGTCCACCGATAAGGAAAGAGCTTTTTTCTTTTTCTAAAGGCCCTTCAATTAACAACCTGGAAGAAACCAATCCAACACCTCCCGTAATGTTAAAGTCTTTACTATTTCCCTCCTTTTGATAGATGTCTAAAACAGAAGACAATCTTCCGCCATATTTAGCAGGGATTCCTCCTTTATAGAGTTTTACGTCTTTAATTACATCTGGATTAAATACAGAGAAAAAGCCAAATAAATGCGAAGAGTTAAAAACAATTGCTTCGTCTAATAGGATGAGGTTTTGGTCTGCTGCGCCACCTCTAACATTAAAGCCAGATGCGCCTTCACCGGCACTGGTAACTCCAGGCAAAAGGATCAAAGACTTGATGATGTCCGCTTCTCCTAATACTACCGGAATTTGCTTTATGGAAGCAGAGGTTAAATTATTCACGCTCATTTGCGGTGTTTTTAAATTCAACCGCTCGATATTACTTTCGATGACAATTTCATTCAAACTTTCGGAAGCCTCTATTAAGCTGAAGCTTTTCGTCGTTTTTTCTGATAGAGTTAGGGTTTCGCTGATGGTACGATAGCCTAAATAACGCACTTGTATTGTATAGACTCCCGTGGGCACTGTAATCGAGTAGAACCCATATTCATTGGTAGACGCCCCAGTGTTTAATTCGGGAATATAAACAGAAACACCGATCAGTGTTTCATTATTTCGGTCATCGTAAACAGTTCCACTAAGGGTCTTTTTTTCTTGGCTAAAGGCTGTAAAACTAAGGATAATAAACAGCAAGCATATTTTTTTAAACTGGTACATTCTTGTTCAATTATTAGTTTAATTTAGAGGACAAAAATACAATTCTATACTGATATTAAAATGTTAATAAATGTATAATTTCAAGCTATTAAACAACAAAAAAGGTCGATATGTAAATATCGACCTTTGTAGGATGCACTAAAAAAGGAAGCTTAGATAGCTTCCAAAATACTATTAAAGGTAATATTGGGTTTCATAGCATTATCTGCCATTCCTTCATTGGGTAGGTAATATCCACCAATACTGTGAGCGTTTCCTTGAATGTCTGCTAATTCTGCGACAATTTTAGTTTCGTTGTCTTTAAGGTCTTTTGAAACCTTAGAAAAAGTAGCCTTTAATGTTGCGTTTTTGTCTTGATTTGCCAACCCCTCTGCCCAATACATGGCCAGGTAGAAGTGACTCCCTCTATTGTCTAGTTTTCCTGCTTTTCGGGAAGGAGATTTGTCATTTTCTAAGAATTTATCTGTTGCGTCTTCTAAGGTTTGAGCCAAAATTAAAGCGTTTGCATTTTGATGAGAGGTTCCTAAGTGCTCTAGGGAAACTGCCAATGCAAGAAACTCTCCTAAAGAGTCCCAACGCAAATGATTCTCTTCCAAGAACTGTTGTACGTGTTTTGGAGCAGATCCACCAGCACCAGTTTCAAACAAACCACCACCATTCATCAGTGGAACAATAGAGAGCATTTTTGCCGAGGTTCCTACTTCTAATATTGGAAATAAGTCCGTTAAATAATCTCTTAGAACATTTCCAGAAACCGAGATGGTGTCTTCACCTTTTACAATGCGCTCTAAAGTAAATTCCGTTGCTTTTATAGGAGACATGATTCTAATATCCAATCCTGAGGTATCGTGATTTGGTAAATAAGCGTTTACTTTTTTAATGATTTCTGCATCGTGTGCCCTGTCTGCATCCAACCAGAAAATAGCAGGTGTTTCCGAAGCGCGTGCGCGCGTTACCGCTAACTTTACCCAATCTTGTATTGGTAAATCTTTGGTTTGACACATTCTCCAAATATCTCCTGCTTCTACTACATGTTTCAGTATTATTTTACCAGCACTGTCTAAGACCACTACGTTTCCATTTTCAGAAATTTCAAAGGTCTTGTCATGAGAACCATATTCTTCTGCTTTCTGGGCCATTAAGCCTACGTTAGGAACTGTTCCCATAGTAGTTGGGTCAAATGCACCATTCTTCTTACAGAAGTCTATTGTAGCGCTATAAATGCCGGCATAAGAACTGTCGGGGATAATTGCTTTGGTATCTTGTAAATTTCCTGTTGCATTGTACATTTGACCAGAAGTTCGAATCATAGCGGGCATTGAAGCATCTATAATCACGTCTGAAGGTACATGAAGATTGGTAATTCCTTTGTCAGAGTTTACCATGGCCAATTCAGGTCCATGCGCAATAGCCTCTTTGATATCTGCTGTAATTTCAGCGCGCTTTTCTTCTGGCAAAGCACCAAGTTTTCCAAGAAGATTTCCAAGGCCATTGTTTACATCTGCGCCGATCTTTTTAAAAGTTTCTCCATGTTTTTGAAACAAAGCATCAAAATAGACACGCACTGCATGTCCAAAAATGATGGGATCACTTACTTTCATCATGGTTGCTTTCATGTGCAATGAAAACAAGATGTTGTTGTCTAATGCATCCTGATATTGTGCTTCTAAAAAAGAAATCAATGCCTTCTTGCTCATGACAGTTGCATCAATAATTTCTTTTTCTAAGAGCTGTAAATTTTCTTTTAAAACGGTTTTTGTTCCGTTTTCTGATATGTGAACGATGCTGATAGTAGTGGCAGTATCTGTAGTCACTGATTTTTCATTGTGTGCAAAATCTCCTGCAGTCATGGTAGCTACGTGCGTCTTCGAAGTTGCAGACCAAGTACCCATACTGTGCGGGTTTTTACGAGCATAATTCTTAATGGCTTTTGGCGCTCTTCTGTCCGAGTTACCTTCTCTTAAGACAGGGTTTACAGCAGAACCTTTTACTTTGTTGTACAAAGCAGAAACACTTTTGTCTTCTTCATTTTTTATTTCTTCTGGGTAACTTGGAATTGCAAAGCCTTTTTTCTGTAATTCGGCAATTGCTTCTTTTAATTGTGGAACAGAAGCACTGATGTTTGGTAATTTTATAATATTGGCATCTGCTTGTTTTGCTAGAGTACCTAAAGTAGCCAAGGCGTCTTCAACTTTTTGATCTTCCCGCAGATACTCCGAAAAGTTAGCTAAAATCCTTGCTGCTAAAGAGATGTCTTTAACTTCAATTGCAATATGAGATGTTTTTGTAAATGCTTTTACAATGGGGAGGAAAGAACGGGACGCTAGAGCCGGTGCTTCGTCCGTTTTTGTGTATACTATTTTATGGATATTGCTCATATATGTGGTGTTTTAGATAATGGTATGAATGTGATTGCTTTTTGCGCAAAAATCAATTTTTTGAAAGCGAGCAAATTTATGCATTTTAGTTGGTTTTTTTATTGGTAAAATGCTATTAATTAATTGGTTTCGTTGCGTTTTTGGTAATTTTTGAAATCGATTTCGTGGATGTCATAAAATAGCGGATTTTTAAAGATTTTTTTACTGTCAATGGTAGTTTTTGAAAGCGTATTGAAATCAGAGGTCCTGAAGAGAACCTACTGTTAGCTTACTTGGCTTTTTGTACTACGCGTTTTGCGCTGCAAGTTTCCTGCTGAAAGGATTTTACAAAAAAGTACAATTGGAAAGATAGTGGTATTTTGAAGTAGTTATTTTTTTAAAACAGTTACTGGCAGGCACAAAAAAAAAGCATTGTATGTATACAATGCTTTTATAGTTTCTTTATAAATTGAAGAATTATCTTCTTTTTTCAGTAATTCTAGCTTTTTTACCAGTAAGACCTCTAAAGTAAAAGATTCTCGCTCTACGAACTTTACCTCTTTTATTTACTTCAATTTTTTGGATAGAAGGTAAGTTTACAGGAAAGATTCTCTCTACACCTACTGTTCCAGAAATTTTTCTAATTGTAAATGTTTCAGAGGCAGCAATACCTCTTCTTTGAATTACAACTCCTCTAAAAAACTGAGTACGTACTTTTTCCCCTTCTTTAATTTCGTAATAAACAGTGATTGTATCACCAGCTCCAAATTCTGCAAATTCTTTTCTTGCAACAAATTCGTCTTGTACAAACTTTACTAAAGCTTCCATATTTTTTAATTTAATGATTTTGTAAAACAACGTTCACGATATTTTCGTCAGAGGTTAATTTAGCGTTTGCAAAAATAGTACTTTTTTTCAGTTGATAAAATTAAAATTCAACTATTTTTTAGTTTGATAGTCAGTACAATAGAAAACCCAAAATTTCCTACTGTCCTTCCCGTTAATTTTGATGATAATTGGCGCTAATTCTGTCACGTTTTTGAAGTGACT
>DPRC01000070.1:1153-7300 GCA_003537695.1 Polaribacter sp. | reverse complement strand
GCATCCTGTCCTTGCAAGGTCGCTAAGTTATCTCCGAGATAGTCAAAATGGAGTGCAGGGAGGCCAATAATATTTTGTGCAAATACTTTCTCGTCCATAAAGAAGTTTAAGCAGGCTGCTGTTTTGTAATTGTCATTAGAAAAAACAAAGGTATCAGCCTTTTTTTCTTCTAAACTCCCTATTTCTATGGCCAATTCTTCCCATCCTACCCATGTATCGTCACTCTTGATAGGTACCAGGTAAAAGAGAATTTGTAAACTAAACAACAGGTGAAATACAATGGAAAAAATAAGTTGCACTTTTAATAGTTTTTTACTGATAAACATTCCGGCAATGATGATTCCAGAAATATATGAGGGCATCATCCAGTTTAGTTTGACCCAATAAATAGGGGTAAGGATAAAGAAGCCAACAAAAGTAGGAATAAAGAAGGCCAATAGAAATAAGGTTTTTGAGTTGGGGAGTTTGAATTTTAACAGCGCTCTTTTTGCATACTTAAAGGTAAATGTGACAAAAATTAAAAACAATACGGGCAGTAACAAGAACATTTGATGGCCCACGGCACCAAAGAAGTTTTTAGGAGATATTTTAAATTCTGAAATAGAACTGGTTCTTTCTGAAGATTGAAAAACAAAGGATGCAAATTCATGCTGATAATTCCAATACCAAACAGGAAAGGTGACTGCAGCAGAAATTATAAGGGAAGACCACAACCAAGGTGATGCTAGTAATTTTCTATATCTATTGGAAAAAATTAAAAATCCCAGCAGCCCAAATTGTAATAAGATCGCTGTGTATTTGCTATTAAAAGAAAGTCCCATGGCAATTCCTCCGAGGATGAAAAACCATTTTTTATCTTCAAAAATTGCTTTGTATAAACAGAGTAAAGTCAGCGTCCAGAAAAGTAAGAGTGGTACATCTGGAGTTGAATTAAAAGAAAGTATCGAGATAAAAATAGTAGAGGCCACTAAGATAAAAGCCCGCTGTAATTTTTGTTTCGATAAAAAATAAGAAGCCAATGTGTAAAAACTAAAAAGAGTCAAGGAGGTGACACACAAATCAGCAAATTTTACAACAAAGACAGCAGTTCCAAAAATATCGGTAAAAAAACGCAAAAGGTATCCAATCATTCCGGGATGATCAAAGTACGAAAGGGATAAATTTTGGCCGTAGAGGTAATAATAGGCATCCTGAGGCATTAATCCCATGAAGGGAAGTAAAGCCAATCTAAAAGCTTGGAATCCGAGCACCCAAGAAAGAGCTTTGTTGTTTTTTATGTAGGTGGTTATCGTTTCCAATGAAGTGTTTACTTTAATAAATCGGGTCTAATTTGTTGTGTTCTCTCGTAGGCTTGTTCACTGCGCCAATCTTCAATTTTAGGAAAGTTTCCTGACAGTAAAACTTCGGGAACTTTACTTCCTTCATAATCGGAGGGTCTTGTATATACGGGGGGTGATAGTAAATTGTCTTGAAAGGAATCTGTTAAGGCAGATTGTTCATCTCCAATAACACCAGGAATCAAACGTACTACGGCATCTACTAAAACAGCTGCTGCCAGCTCACCACCGGTTAAAACATAGTCTCCAATAGAAATTTCTTTGGTAATAAAAAGAGCTCTTATGCGGTGATCCACACCTTTGTAGTGTCCTGTTAAAATGAGGATATTCTCTTTTAATGAAAGGGTGTTTGCAGTAGACTGATTTAATGTTGGTGCATCTGGTGTCATGTAGATAATTTCATCATAATCACGCTCTGCTTGCAGTTTTCGGATGCAATTGGCAATGGGTTCAATCATCATGACCATTCCTGCACCACCGCCAAATTGGGTGTCGTCTATCTGCTTGTAGTTTCCCAGACCATAGGTGCGTAAATCGTGAATTACAATTTCAGCCAAACCTTTTTTCTTTGCCCGTTTTACAATCGAATGATTGAAAGGACTTTCTAATAAATCGGGAGCTACTGAAATAATATCTATACGCATCTTGCAAATGTAGCCTTTTTAAGGAATTCTGATATCTGATTTTTTGGAAGTTTTACTAGTGGAGTTTTAGACCGTTAATTGCGGGTTGGTCTATTCATGTTTTTTTGTTTTAAATTTAGGATAAGCAAATAGCTTACAAGATGTTTTGCATTCATATTTAAATGTCTGCAATGCTTTTTATGTATTCTTTATACTTTTTTGGTATGGGAGGACTCTTTTTAAAATTTTGCAATGGCTGCTTCTGCGCAGCGTTCCCCATCCATTGCCGCAGAAACAATTCCACCGGCATAGCCACCACCTTCACCGCAAGGAAATAGTCCGTCGATATCTGTATGCTCTAAGTTTTCTTTTCTGGGAATATTGATAGGCGATGAGGTTCTAGACTCTACACCAATAATATTGGCTTCATTGGTATAATACCCGTGCATTTTTTCTCCAAAAGCGGCAAAACCTTTTCGCAATCTGCTCCCGATGATTTTTGGCAAAAGAGAATGTAATGGTGCCGAATTTAATCCAGGCTGATACGAAGTGCTGTTTAAGTCTGTTGAGAGTCTTCCATCTACAAAATCTACCAATCGCTGTGCAGGTGCTTTTTGTGTTCTTCCGCCGGCATAAAAAGAAGTTTTTTCTAAATCTTTTTGAAACTCTAAGCCTTTTAAAGCACCAAAAGACTCGTACTTTTTAAAATCCCGATCGATGTCTAGCTCCACCACAATTCCAGAATTGGCAAATTTATTATTTCTTCTCGAGGGAGACATGCCGTTTACCACGACCTCTCCATTTGCCGTAGCTGCAGGAACGATAAAACCTCCAGGACACATACAAAAAGAGTATACGCCTCTATTATTTACTTGTTGCACCAAACTATAGGCTGCAGGAGGTAATAATTCGTCTCTTTCTCCCGAGCAATGGTATTGTATTTGGTCTATGATTTCTTGGGGGTGCTCTACACGCACGCCCATAGCAAAAGACTTCGCTTTCATGCGAATTTCTTTTTTGTGCAGTAATTCATAAATATCTCTCGCAGAGTGCCCTGTTGCTAAAATAACAGCATTTACTGTCATTTCTTCACCATTTTGAAGCTGAATTGCACGAAGTTTATTGTTTTGAACAACAAAATCGACAACTCTGGTTTCGAAATGAATTTCTCCACCAAACTTTAAAATAGTTTCTCTAATATTTTGAACGATTTTAGGTAATTTATTGGTTCCAATATGTGGATGTGCATCTACTAATATTTGTTCAGAAGTTCCATGGTATACTAAGTTTTCAAAAATTCTTCGAACATCGCCACGTTTTAGAGAGCGTGTATATAACTTTCCGTCAGAATAGGTTCCTGCTCCTCCTTCGCCAAAGCAATAGTTAGAATCTTCGTGTACAATATGATCTTGGTTGATTGCTTTTAAATCCCTTCTTCTGTCCTGTACATTTTTTCCACGTTCCAAGACAATCGGTTTATATCCCAATTCAATGCAACGCAGTGCTGCATACATTCCTGCGGGTCCAAATCCAATAATATGGACCTCTTTGGCAGCAGAAACATCTTTGTAATCGAAGACATAGTCAGATTTTTCTGGAACCGCTTCATTTATGTACACCGCTACTTTGTAATTGAACATCACGTCTTTTTTACGCGCATCAATAGATTTTAGTAAAATTTTTACTGCGGAGATTTCACTTTTATCAATTCCGAGCTGTTTCGAAGCCTTGTACAAAAGAATATCTTCTTTTAATTCTTCTATTAAATTTACACGAAGTTGAATTTCTTTAATCATGCAACAAAAGTAATTAATTTAAAGCGAATAGGACGCCAAAAAATGAGGGTGATTTTAGTGCAGCTATATAACTTTACTGTGATGCTATTTCTGTTTAAATTTTTGGTGCACTTCTACTATTTTAAAGTGGATGCCTTCTTTTTTTTTAGTTTAAAGGGCAAGCTTTGGCAGTCGACAAAGTAACATTCGGTCATTGCCAAATAGATCTTTTTTCAATTGAATATTTTGAAACCCTTTTTCTTCCAACATTTTCACGGTTTCCTTTCCTAAATATTGATTGATTTCAAAGAATAATATTCCGCTTTCATTCAACTGCTGTTTTGCTAAGTCAGCAATCTTATTATAAAAGAGCAGGGGATTTTTGTCTGGAACAAACAGGGCCAAGTGTGGCTCATTTGCTAATACATTCGTACTAATTTCCACTTTTTCCAATTCTCGAACATAGGGTGGGTTGGAGACTATGACATCGTATTTTTGAGGCAATTGGGTTGTTTTTAAAATATCCTGTGTTATGAAATTTACAGAAACTGAATTCAATAATGCATTTTTTTTCGCAATGCACAGTGCTGCTGCAGAAATATCAATTGCGGTAATTACTGTATTTACAGTGTTTTTAGCCAAAGTAATAGGAATGCAGCCGGTTCCCGTTCCAATGTCTAAAATGGCAAGTGGCGTTTTTTGATTTTCCCCCTGTATTTCGTGTATTTCGCTGAGTATCCATTCGACCAGTTCTTCTGTTTCTGGCCTCGGAATTAAGGTGTTTTTATCTACGAGAAAAGGCAAGCCATAGAACTCTGTTTTACCAAGGATGTATTGGATGGGTTCTTCTTTTTGTAAACGTTTAAGAATAATTTTTAGCCCAACTACAGTAGCAGCATCAATTAAAAAATCGGGATTTAGAACGGTGTCGATTCGCTGTAGCTCCAGTTTTTCTTCCATTAAAATAAAGAAAAAACTGTCTACTTCTGTTTTGGGATAGGTCTCTAAAAGGCTCTCCGAAAATAACAATTTAAATTCTTTTAATTTCATATTTTTTTTAACATCCAAACATTACACGAATAGTGACCCGTATTCCCCATGGGTTTCGAGAGACTTAAAAATCCATTTTTCTCATATAATTTTCTTGCTGCTTCCATGTATGGCATTGTTTCTAAATAACAATCCTCAAAGCCAAATTCTTTTGCTTTTTTTAAACATTTAGAAATAAGGTCTGTTCCCAAGCCTTTTCCTCTGGCGCTGGGAAGTAAATACATTTTTTGTAATTCACAGGTGTTAATTTCACTAGGATCTAAGCTTGCAATTCCTGCACCTCCAATCACTTTATTGTCTAGCTCCAGTACAAAATAAGCCACCTTTTCCTTTTGATAGGCTTCAAACATACGGTCGGTATCAGCGTCTTCATATGCGGTGCCTATTTTAGGGGCGCCCATCTCTAAAATCACACTTCTGATAACTTGAGAAATGGCGAAGTTGTCAGCGGGTTTTATTTCTCTAATGATAAAATTTTCACGTGTCATTTATTACTGTATTTTTGCAGGAGCAAGTTACTTTAAATTTTAATTTTTTTTCATGAAAATAACCGCCTATTTTTTGCTCTTAATTTTATTGATTGCTAGCTGTTCTGTTCAAAAAGAGCCTGTTTTTATCAAAGTAGACAACGTAAAAATAGTCAGTTTTGCTTCGGATACGATAAAATTAAAAGCTGCTGTTTTTTTTGAAAATCCAAATGCTGTTGGTGGTGTAATTTCTACAGATAAAATAAACATATTTGTAAATGGATCTGCAGTAGCTGAAGTTTTTTCAGCACCATTTAAAGTACCCGGAAACAAAGCTTTTTCGATTCCTTTAATGGCTCATATTCCTACAAAAAACATACTTAATTCAGATAAAAATGGGGTGTTAGGAGGATTGTTAAATTCTTTGTTTACGAAAAAAGTAACTGTGCAGATCAAAGGAAATTTGGAGTATGTGGTTTTTGGGTTTAAACGTAGTTTTGTAATAAATAAAACACAAGTAATAAAAATTAAATTGTAAATTATTAAACACGAGCATTATATAAAACGCTGTTTGCAGATTGCAGAAAATGGAATTGGAACTACACGTCCAAATCCGGCGGTTGGTGCCGTAATTGTATTTCAAGAGACCATTATTGGCGAAGGATTTACTGCGCCCTATGGAGGAAATCATGCAGAGGTAAATGCAGTAAATGCTGTCAAAGATCAAATGCTTCTTAAGGAAGCTACCTTGTATGTTACTTTAGAACCTTGCAGTCATTTTGGAAAAACACCGCCCTGTGCAGATTTAATTATAAAATACAATATAAAAAAGGTAGTAATTGGCTGTGTAGATACAAATAGTTTGGTTGCTGGTAAGGGAATTGAACGCTTAAAA
>DPRC01000070.1:0-732 GCA_003537695.1 Polaribacter sp. | reverse complement strand
TATATTATTTTAAAATGGGCGGAAACAAAAGATGGGTTTGTTGCACCTTTGTCAAAAAAGGACCTAAAACCAGTATTTATTTCGAATCGCTACGCGCAGCAATTGGTGCATCAGTTGCGCAGTAAAGAACAGGCTATTTTAGTTGGAACAAATACAGTTTTGGCAGATAATCCAGTATTAAATGTTAGAAGTTGGTCTGGAAAGCATCCTATTAGAGTTGTGTTAGACAACGCTTTGAGAATTCCTAAAAGTGCACATGTTCTCGATGGAAGCATCCAAACAATTGTGATTACCGGAAAAATAGATGCACAAAAAGAAATAAAAATTAAAGCGTTTGAATGCAAAGAAAATATAATTTTTGAATCTATTGATTTTTCTAAGAAGCTGGCGGTGCAAATCTGCTCGGTATTGTATAAACATCAGATACAGTCTTTAATTGTTGAAGGAGGTACGCAGACTTTAGAAACTTTTATCTCTGAAAATTTGTGGGATGAAGCTTTGGTTTTTGTAGGAGATCACAATTTTGAATCTGGAGTAAAAGCACCGGTATTAAAAATGAAACATAGAAAAATGCAGGTATTTACAGACGTTTTAAAAAAATACACCAATGATTAAAAATATTATCTTCGATTTTGGAGATGTTTTTATCAACTTAGATAAAAAAAAATTTGCAAAAGGATTGCAGGAATTAGGGGTTTCCCTAGATTCTGAAGAGCTACTACCAATATTACA
>DPRC01000011.1:4981-9260 GCA_003537695.1 Polaribacter sp. | reverse complement strand
TCGCTGCTTATTTCTTGTTTTAGTTTGCTCTGAATACATGCTTACAATTTCATCTGACTTTGCATCAAAAAACAATCGAATTAGATAATTACCTACTGTCTTATTGTAAAGGCTCTCTAAAGAAATAATACTATTTTCAATGCGCTGTTGAGCAGTTGCTTTTGAGCTTATTAATTCATCAAATCCCTTCAGATGATACGTATATAATACACGTCTGTACTCTTTTAACTTTGGAGACAATAGGTTATCAATAAGTACATATCTATTTTGCTTGCCCACTACATTTTGCCATGCAGCAAGTCCGCTTTGCTGTGCCTGCAACATCGCATTCTGAGCTTCTTCAAGCTCTTTCTTTCCACCATTCATAGCAAAGGTATCAGCATCAATACCTAAAATAATATTCGCATAAAAGAAAATGGTAGAAACTAAATTACTATCAAAAGAATTTTTATTATAAATTAAGGGATCAAATTCATTGTATTTAAAACTGAAATCCTTGTCTTTTATATTCAGAATTGGCGATGCATAACTGGAGCCGTAAACTGGTCTTGTGGACTGTACTTGCAATGTGGCTGTGAAATTATTATTATTTCTTGCAGTAATAATAATGGTCATTGCACAATTCACACGTTCTTCAGGCCTCACGACTCTATCTGTCCACTCAGTTTGATTAATATATTCATTCAAAGCCTGCTGTAAGGTTGAAAACACCTGTTTATTAGACCCTGCAATCTGATCAGAGTTTACAGTAACCAAGCAGTTTAATTCTTGTCCGTTTAGACGAAAAACTGAAAACAATACCACAAGAAACACTGCTATTTTATGCATAAATTTTAAAATTTCAATCAATTTTATTTTTTTTTCTAAAACAAATATATTGTTTTCAACTGATAAAAAAAGACTCTTTTAAGGGGAGCATTTATTAAAAAATAATCTTATTTATTTACTCTCAATATTATTTCTTTTATAATATCCTCAGCAACCAACACTTTGGACTTTAACTCAAAGTTTATTTTATTCAAATCTTGGTCAATAATAGTAATTTTATTTGTGTCTGTTGCAAAACCGGCGCCCTTGTCTTTTAAAGAGTTTAGAACGATTAGGTCTAGATTCTTCCTTTTTAGCTTTGCTTTTGCATTTTCTATTTCATTGTTAGTTTCTAAAGCAAAACCAACTAAAAATTGATGTTTCTTAACCTTACCTAAAGAAGCTAAAATATCTTTTGTTGGCATAAGTTCAATATCTAACGATCCTGCAGCCTTTTTTATTTTCTGAGTAGCAATATTTTTTGGTTTATAATCTGCTACGGCAGCGGAAAGTATTGCAATATCCATCTCTTTAAAACAAAGATGCACAGCAGTATGCATTTCTTGAGCAGAAGTTACATCCACTCTATGTATTGAAGCATGCTTGGCCTGCTGGTTTGTTGGACCAGATATCAAAGACACTTGTGCACCTAAACTGGCTGCAACATTTGCAATTGCAAAGCCCATTTTACCTGAGGAATGGTTTCCTATGAAACGAACGGGGTCTATTGCTTCGTAAGTAGGTCCGGCAGTTATCAAAATTTTCTTTCCTTTTAAAGGCAATGTATCTAATACATCTTTTTCTATAAAGGATACAATATCCTCGGGCGCTGCCATTCTTCCTTCACCCATCAAACCACTTGCAAGTTCTCCTGAGGTTGCAGGAATTAATAGATTTCCAAAAGATTGTAGTTTTTCTAAGCTTTCTGTTGTGGAAGGGTGGGCATGCATATCTAAATCCATTGCTGGCGCGAAATAGACTGGGCATTTTGCCGACAAATACGTAGCTAACAGTAGATTATCGCAAACACCATTTGCCATTTTCGATAGGGTATTTGCTGTTGCTGGTGCAATGAGCATGTAATCTGCCCAAAGCCCTAATTCTACATGGTTATTCCAGAGCTCATTTTCATCTTCTTTCGTATAAAAAGAAGAATGCACAGGATTTTTTGAAAGTGTAGATAATGTAAGAGGTGTTATAAAATCTTTAGACGCAGGTGTCATTACAACTTTAACTTCTGCGCCTAATTTAATAAATAAACGGACTAAACTAGCCGTTTTATATGCTGCAATTCCCGCAGTGATTCCTAAAAGAATTTTCTTTTCTTTTAAGACAGACATTACTCTGTTTCTGGTGTTCTGTGGTATACTTTACCTTGCAACCATTCCTCAACAGCCATTGCCGTTGGTTTTGGTAATCTTTCATAAAACTTAGAAACTTCGATCTGCTCTTTATTTTCGAAAACCTCTTCTAATGAATCGTTATAAGTAGCAAACTCTTCTAACTTCTCAACCAATTCATTCTTAATATCAGAATTAATTTGATTTGCTCTTTTTGCGATAATAGAAATTGCCTCATAGATATTCTCTGTTGGCGCTTCGATTTCGTTTTTATCGTACGTAATTGTGCTTAATGGTGCCTTTGTTTCTTTATAATCCATCTCTAATTAATTATTGCTTTAATAAATTATCAGATGTTATGCGCTCTGCAGCGATGACATCAATTCTTGTTTTTTCGGTTTGTAATGTTACCAACATTCCATCTGCCGATTCCTTAAATTTTGATTCTGGAAAACTCCTTTGCAGCTTTTCATGTGCTTCTATTGCACTTTCAATTCTTTCTAATTTTCGTCTATCGGTGCTTTTTAAAACAAAATCATGTGCTGCTTTTAAACGAAAATAGAGCGCTTCCTCCTTATACTTTGTCCCTAAAAAATCTTCTAATAAATTATCAAAAGCCTGAATTGCAGCTTTGTAATTTCTCAAGTCATACCCTGCAGTTCTATAATATGTTTTCGCTATTTCAAAATACTTCTTTTCTAGCTTTGTTCTAATTTCAGCATAGTATTTATTTGCCTCTTCTATTTTATCTGAATCCGGATATGTATTTATAAACTCCTGAAAAGCATCTAAGGCTTTCCGAGTCTTTGTTGGGTCTATACTAAACCTTGGAGATGCCAATTTATAACTGTATGCCGATAAAAAAGCAGCTTCTTCTTTTTTAGAACTCTTCGTATAACTATTTGTAAAACGATCAAACTGGAAACCCGAAAAACCGTAATTTTTTTCATTAAAGTTAGATTGCGCCACCATGAACTCAATACGTTCCATCTGAGGTTTTCCTCGATACAAAGGTGTAATTTTCTCAAACAAGCGAATCGCTTTGCTATATTCCTGAGTTTCATACATTTTTACAGCCATTTTATACTGCTCTTCAGAGGACCCTTTATTCAATACTTTTTGGTATTCCCCACAGGAATACAAGAGTACACTACATACTACTAAATACGCTAAATTTTTAATTTTTTGCATCATGCAAAATTAGTGATTAAATATGGATTAATAAAAGGTTTTTTAACACAGTTGCTTTCGCATTGCAATAATCTTAAAAAAATGAAATAAAAAATGAAATATCCTGCTAAAGGTTTGTTAATTCTCTAATTTCAACAAAAGGTTACTCCTTACCTATTTTGACATCTAAAAATTAAAAAGAGCGCACAAAGTCAGCAATATTTCTACAGAGTTGAGAAGAGGCTTTTACCAGCGGTAACCGAACTTCATTTCCACAAATCTCTAATTCTTTTAAAACTGTTTTTACTCCAGCAGGATTATTTTCTTCGAAGATTGCATCTATAATAGTCATCATTCTGAAGTGCATCGCATATCCTTCTTGATTATCCCCTTTTAAACCAAAATTAATTAAATTAGAAAACTCTTTTGGATAGGCTTGTCCAATTACAGAAATAACACCTGCTCCACCTGCTAAAGTGATTCCTAATGCCAAATCATCATCACCAGAGATTACCAAAAAACCAGCTGGCTTATTTTTTAAGAGCTCTAAGTATTGCTGCATATTATTTCCTGCCTCTTTAACTCCAACAATATTCTTAAAATCCCTCGCTAAACGGATCGTTGTTAAAGCATCCATATTTTTTGCGGTTCTCCCAGGAACGTTGTACAAAATAATTGGTTTTTCAGTAGCTGCAGCAATGGCTTTAAAATGTTGATAAAACCCCTCTTGAGTGGGCTTACTATAATAGGGCACTACCGATAAAATACCTTCGATACTAGTTAAATCAGTTGCTTTTATCTCTTTGATAACTTCCAACGTATTATTACCACCAATACCTAAAACCAAAGGAATTCTCTTTGCAGTTGTTTTTACGATACACGCCGTAATTTGTAGTTTTTCCTCTTTGCTAATTGTTGCGCTTTCCGCAGTCGTTCCGTTGATCACTATATAGCTGGTACCA
>DPRC01000011.1:0-4813 GCA_003537695.1 Polaribacter sp. | reverse complement strand
ATTATTACCACCAATACCTAAAACTAAAGGAATTCTCTTTGCAGTTGTTTTTACGATACACGCCGTAATTTGTAGTTTTTCCTCTTTGCTAATTGTTGCGCTTTCCGCAGTCGTTCCATTGATCACTATATAGCTGGTACCATTTGCGATATTGAAATTCACTAAATTTATAAGTGCCTCAAAATCTACACTTAAATCTTCTTTAAAAGGTGTCACTAAAGCAACACCCATTCCTACAAATTTTTGCATCTTTTACATATTTAATGAAACAAAACTACACTATTCAGATTGAATTCTGAATGGAATCCTAAAAGGATAAAGAGAATAAACAACTTTAAATAGAAAGTTTAATTTTATAGTTTATTAATGATTTTTAAGTAGCGTTTTAACTCTGAAGTAAACGCCACAATATTTTCTACTTTCTCTGATATTTCAATTTCATACAAATGGGGATTTATGTCTGAAAAACCGACTTTAAATTCTGCTTTTGATTTCAAAATAGCGGTTTCTAAGAAAATATTATTCGTATTAAAATACCCGATTATTAAATCTAAAGGCTCTTCTAGAAAAATTTGAAAACTCGTTTGGGTAAACTTCCCTTTCCAATTAATATCATTTTCAGTAAAGTGTTTATAAGAAAATTCATCTGTCTTACTAAATTTGCGTAAGCTATAAATTTTAGTATTTCTAACGCCTAAAATAGTTTCTATTTCTTTTTGCAAGTCTATTTTTGAGGAAATTTCTTCAAAAGTGATAATTCCAACAGATTGAATTTTATGCGAAGGCATCGCCCTACAAACTTCTGATTGCGCTATTAAAGCGTCAAACTTATTTTTTAAAACAGTATGCTTAAGTCCCTTAAAAATCATTTACAGTGAAATTATAAAACATAAAAATAACATTTATTCTCTTACTATTTCCAATATTTTAAATAACCCTATCAGTAAAAAAAACAAACATCGAAACCATGCCCTGATAATGGCTTATATAGCCAACTTTACCAACAATACAATATTATAATTTCCTACGATTGTCGTCTGACTTGGTGTCTATTAATTTATTGTAGGGATCTATACCCACTTCTAAAGGTTTTTCAGCAACAATTAATGTAATTTTATTATGAATCTGTGTTATTTTGTGCTTTTTAAAATACAACTGCTTCTCTTTCTTCACGCCGTCAATCTCTTCTTCTGAAAAAATCGCAAGATCGATGTAATCTGCCAAAAGAACTGATAAAATAGGCTTGCTCATTTTATCTGTTTGATACCGTAAAGTATCCCCTATTTTTTCACCATAATATTTTCTACCCTTTTCGTCATTCCGATACTTAGAAACTTCAAACTCGAGTGCTACTTCATACGAGCCATTTTCTAGTTTTGTAGATTTCACCTCCACAATTCTGTTTTTGTAAAGCGTTATGGTTTCAAACATATCTTTAATGACATAGCTTAAAGAATCTGGCGTTACAGCTCTAATATAGTCCACCATTTCAATAGAAGTTGTATACGGTGGTTCTTGAAATTTTACTTTTTCTACATATTTTTTCAAGGCGCCATTTAACTTTTCTTCTCCAATGTAATCACTCAAAGCATAGAAAACCAACGACCCTTTTTGATAGTGAATATACCCTTGACCGTCATTATACATCAATGGATTTTCTCTTTTTGTCTCTGCAGTTCTTTGCAGCAAATATCCGTCTAATGCCTTCTTTAAAAAGGTCCGCATTTGAGACTTCCCGTTTTGGTGTTCTAACACTTTTAAAGAAACATATTCCGACATGCTTTCAGACAACATTGTTGCCCCTAAAACATCCGCACCAATTACTTGATGCGCCCACCATTGGTGGGCTACTTCATGCACGGTTACCGCAAAGGGATAATCTACACCACCTTCCTCTTCTTCATCCACATCTGCAATAAAACCAAAGCCCTCTGAAAAAGGAATGGTATTGGCAAATGCTTGTGCGAAAGTTCCTGCAGTTCTTGGAAACTCTATAATCCTGAGCTGTTTGTGTGTATATGGACTAAAATTCTTTGCGTTGTATGAAAGCGATGCTTTCATTCCTTTTAACATTCGATCTAAATTATAAGTATGGGGCTTGTGGTAGTAAATTTCCAAACTGATGCCTTTCCAAAGCTCCTTTTTAACTTCATATCTTGCAGAATTAAATGCATAGAAATTCAGAATCTTACTATCCATTTTATAATGAAAATAGCGCCTGCTATCTTCTACCCATTCTTTTTGCAAATAACCAGGGGCAATGGCAATCTGATCCTCAGAAGTACTCACCGTAGCTTCAAAATCAATCCAATCGGAATCTTTAGAAATATACGTGTTTCCTAAAGCTGTAGTATCTGATGGATGTGGACGTAAGTTATTCGGTGCTAAATCGTATTTTTTACGCGTTTTATTGTCTCTCAACTCGCCACTAGAAGTATAACCTAAAGTTGGGAACATTGCACCGTTACTTATAAAGGTTCCATTTGCTATGATTGGAGACTTCCTTTGAAAGATTGTATTCTCTTCACTCTTTACATGCACTGTTAATTGCAAAGAATCTCCTGGTGCTATCTGCTCATCAAAGGCATAAACATCAAAATGAAACACAGTATCCTCTACCACTAAGCTATTTGGTTTATTAAATTCAAAAGTACTTTCTAAAGAGTTGTGGTTTAAAAAAAGACTGTCTATCGCCTCGTCCGTTTTATTCACGTACGTAAATACAGCAGCGGCTTCGTATGTTTTTTTCTTTGGAAAAAGATGTACTTCTGCGTTTACAGCAACCACTCTAGGCTGCACATATGCTTCGTATTTTTTATAGGTTTTTTCCCATTTCACCGCATTCAACTCCGCTTGTTTTGATGCTGAGTTTTTTCTATCTGGTTTCGTTTTTATAAAAATAGTAATCCCCAAGCATAGAAAAGCAGTTAAACCAACACCCAAGCTTATCTTCTTTGCCATTGTGAATCTTTCTTTTGCAATATAAATCCGCTCTGCAAAAGAATTTGGCAATCCTCTTACCCACATTAAAGTGCTTAAAATTAAAAGGACGCTTCCTCCCAAAACCCAATACAATTTATACCAAAGGTATCTTGACAATGCAGAACCATATCCATTCATGTCTGAATAGCTAAAACCAGGACCTTCATTGTATTTTAAAACAGCATTTTCAATTCCAATTAGCGATAAAAACGGAATTCCAATCGCAACTATTAATAAAATAAAGAACCCTAAATATTGATTTTTTACCAATGTCTGAATAAAAATCGCCAGCAAAGCCCACACTAAATAATTCAAGAATTTCAAACCAAATAGTTCTTTTAAATAATGACCGATTTCAAAATCATAATAGCCTTGATATACCTGAAACAACATACCAGAAACCATGATTACAGCCAATAAGACAAGTTGCATTTTTAATAAGGCAATTAATTTAGAAAATAATAAGGTCCAATTTGGTATCGGCGTACTATCCACCAAATGGCTA
The DNA here is from genome assembly GCA_003537695.1 of Polaribacter sp. GTDB lineage: Bacteria > Bacteroidota > Bacteroidia > Flavobacteriales > Flavobacteriaceae > Polaribacter. The sequence goes on along the minus strand of DPRC01000011.1, from coordinate 1,326 downwards.
ATACGCGCTGTTCTGGCTCTTTGTACCAATATTCCTGCATATAAAAAAGTACACACATTTAGAACCAATGCACTAAATACGTCTCCACCAATTAGCATTTGCCAAGTTACTGGTAGCGTATTTGTCCCAAAAATTTGACCAGAACTAAATAAAGTTCCTAGGAGCAGCAATACACCCACGATAAGAATACAAAGAAAGGGCAAACTCCGAAAAATATATTTAAAATCAATGTTCGACAGACGCCACATTGTTTTTATATTCTGAGTAAATGAATAGTCTTGTGTTACTTTTGGTAGTGTTATTTTAGTAATCCCACTAAAGTTTGTTTTGATAAGCCTTTCTCCTTTTCGTTTTCTAAAAGAGATCACAATGGCATTTTGACTGAATTTAAAATGTTTATACACCAAACCAAAAATTAAAGAAGAAACAACCAACCATAACAATCGATTGTAAAGAACGAGTTCCATAATTGGGATTTGTAACTCGTTTTGCTCGGAGACTGTCCAATATTTAGTGTAGTATTCGGCTGCCGATGCTCCAAAAGGATCTAAAATGGCAAGTAGCGTAGCATATTCTGGCTCTGAAAGAATACTAGAAACTGCCCCTTTTACAAATAATAAAATAATTACAGTGATAAAGCCTGCAGCAATATTTCTAGAAAAAGTGACTACCGCAAAAACCACTGCCCCAAAAAACAGCACATTCGGTAAAATATAAATAAGGTAAGATTGCAAATAAGGGATGGTATTAAAATCACCAACAATAGCAGCGTTGGTTCCGGGAAATCGAAAACCAATAATCATTCCTATAGCAATCCCAAAAACGATAACAGATACCACTACAATTCCACTAAAAAACTTAGCGAACAAATAATCTGCTTTTGAAAATGGATACGAGTATAAAATAGTATGCATTTCACTTTTAAAATCTCTATAAATAGAGACGCCAATAATAGAAGGAAACAGAAAAAAAATAAAAATAGTAAAGGCATTGAACAAACCATTTACATTAATTGGAGAATTCACAATTTGAGAAGAGCCCGTTGTGCCTGTGATACCGTCCCAAATACCAGCAGTTGTTGCCGATATCAGAAATGATAACAGTAAAAAAATAACTGCATACACGTAAAAAATTGGCTTGTTAAACCAATATTTTAATTCTTGTTTGAAAATTGTAGAAAACATAGTAGTTAGGTTATGAGTGTTGCATTGAAGTAGTAAAACTAAAACGTAGTTAAAAATTTAAATTAAAAACTATGAACCCGTTAAAATTGGCTCCTCTTGTTTTAAAGCGATGAAGTAAACGTCATCTAGCTGTGGCGGTGAT
>DPRC01000126.1:2629-3825 GCA_003537695.1 Polaribacter sp. | reverse complement strand
AAGGACCCTCTGATTATGAGTCAGATTCTCTACCCAGCTGAGCTATGGGACCAAAAATATTGGGTGCAAATGTACTATTTATTTTAAAAGCATACAATAAAAAACAAGAATCTTAGACGGCTCTATTCATCAGCCACAATCCAAAATCTTTAAGGCGCTTTTTGTCTGCCATTTTAATATCCATTTTAGTTAAAGTCGCGAACGCTTTTTCTGTGTAATTTTCTATTTCTTGTTTTATTAAAAAAGGAATGTCATTCAATTCAAAAATTCTTTTCACTTCTCCTATTTTTACAGAATTCTCTTTTAATTTCTTTCTATAAAAGTGTTCAAGCTTCCCACAATCTTCGGTATTAGAAACGGCTAAAGCCTTTAAGTATAAATATGTTTTTTTATTTTCTATAATGTCTCCCCCCACTTGTTTCCCAAATGTTTTTGGATCGCCAAACGTGTCTAGGTAATCGTCTTGTAATTGAAAAGCCAGTCCTAAGTTTAAACCAAAATCATAAATTAGCCCTGCATTTTCGTCACTTGTTTCTGCAACGATAGCACCCATCTTTAAAGCCGCAGCTACCAAAACAGAGGTTTTCAAACGAATCATGTTGATATACTCCGGAATGGTTACATTACTTCGCGTTTCAAAATCAACATCCAATTGCTGCCCATCACAAACTTCTAGCGCGGTCTTGCTAAAGAGTTTTGCTAACTTTCGGAAAACAATGGGTTCATAATTCTCAAAGTATTGATAAGCTAAAATTAACATGGCGTCTCCAGAAAGAATTCCAGTGTTGGTATCCCATTTTTCATGCACCGTTGCCTTTCCTCTTCTTAAAGGAGCTGCATCCATAATGTCATCATGTACCAGTGTGAAATTATGAAAAACTTCTACAGCCAATGCTGCTGGCAAGGCCTTTTTAAAATCTCTAGAAAAAATGTCTGAAATCATTAAAGTTAAGACAGGTCTTATTCTTTTTCCTCCTAATTTTAAAATATAATCGATAGGCTCATACAAGTTCTTAGGCTCGTAAATCCAATTTTTTGACTCTAAGTATGCCAGAAACTCTTTTTGATAATGTGCGATGTCCAAACTGCTGATTTTTTTGTAAAAATAATATAAAGAAATGCTGCTTTTAGCATAAACGTTAAAAAATTGATAAAACTTTGGAAACTATTTTTGTTTTTAGAGTTTCCTGTTGTAC
>DPRC01000126.1:0-2198 GCA_003537695.1 Polaribacter sp. | reverse complement strand
CTAGGTGTTTCTAAAAAAACAATTTATAAGTATTTTGAGAACAAAACGCAACTTGTAGCTGCGGTTACAGAATATATTTTTGACACCATTTGTAATGGAATTGACGGAATTTGCGCCTTAGAAATGAACCCAATCGATGAGTTATTTTCCATAAAGAGATTGATTATGGAACATTTAAAAGATGAAAAGTCTTCACCACAATACCAACTTCAAAAATACTATCCAAAAATTTATGCTTCTCTAAAACTAAAACAGTTTCAAGTAATGCAAGGTTGTGTAATTGATAACCTTAAAAAAGGAATGGCAACGGGCCTGTATCGGAGTGATATCGATGTGCAATTTATTTCTAGGATCTATTTCAATGGCATGCTCGGAATTAAAGACAAAGATCTTTTTCCTTTAAATGCATATGCGGTGCATACCTTAATGAACTATTATTTAGAGTATCATTTGCGCGCAATTAGTACAGAAAAAGGATTGCAACAATTAGAAAACCAATTAAGATTGAAATAAAAGACACTATGAGAAAATTAATACTGGTATGCATAAGTACCTGTTTTTTTGCCACTATTTCTGCACAAGAAGAAACCCAACAGCTCTCTTTAAAAGAAGCAATAACCTATGCATTAAAAAATAGCTATGGTATAAAAGCCGCTCAAAATGACATTCTTTTAGCACAAAAGAAAGTGTGGGAAACAACCACCATCGGTCTTCCACAAATCACTGGAGCGCTGAACTATCAAAATTTCATTCAACAACCCGTAACCCTTGCAGATTTTGACCAAAACGGTACCGATGATCCATTTGTTTTTGGAACAAAGCAAAACGTAAATGCCTCCGTAACCATGAACCAACTCTTATTTGATGGCTCTTATATAGTTGGCTTGCAAGCTGCAAAAACCTATTTAAAAATTTCTCAACAAGCAACTGAGAAAACAGCAATGCTCACCAAAGAGGCCGTTATTAATGCCTATGGGAATGTGCTAGTTACAGAAAATAGCATCCGAGTGTTAAAAGGCAATATTGAAGTGCTGCAACAAAATTATACAGCTACTAAAGAAATTTATAAAAACGGGTTTAATGAAGAAGAAGATGTAGAGCAGCTAGAAATTACATTGGGAAATTTAAAAAACCAATTAAACAGTGTTTCCCGCATGAAAGGCATTGCTTACCAAATGTTAAATCTAGCGATGGGAAATGAGATTGACACCAAAATAATACTCACGGATACCTTAGACTCTTTGACGAAAGAAAATATTAGCTTGGCATTAATTTCACAAGATTTTAAAGTATCCAATCACATAGATTTCAAAATCTCTGAAAACGATAGAGAAACAAAAAGATTAATGATGCGCTTAGAACAGAGCAAAGGTTTGCCAACACTAACTGCTTTTTTAAACTATGGAGCACAAGCAAATTCAGATTCTTTTACTTTTTTAAATGGCAACCAACGCTGGTACGACTCTTCCCTTCTGGGAGTGAATTTAAGCATCCCAATATTTACTAGTTTTGGGGGCGCAGCAAAAGTTTCACAAGCAAAAATTGCACTAAACACCGCCGATTTAAGATTAATAGAAACAAAGCAGCGGCTTTCCTTACAAGCACAAAAAGCTAAAAACGACTACCAAATAAGTGTTGAAAACTATCAAACTTCTAAGAAGAACGTGCATTTAGCAGAAAGAATAGAAAAAAAACAACGTGTGAAATTTTTTGAAGGGATTTCTTCAAGCTTTGATTTATTACAAGCACAAAACCAGTTGTACACACAACAACAAAATTATATTCAGTCCATGTTAGCAGTTATTGCTAACAAAGCAACTTTAGAAAACGCATTAAACATTCCTACTAAATAAAAAATTATGAAAAATATATTTGTAACAATCCTAACAGCGCTGGTACTAACCTCTTGTGCAGAAAAAAAAGAAGTTTCTTTAGAAACCCTGCTAGCAACCAATGATGTGGCTAAAATAAAGGCCAAGAAAGCTACGATGGATGCAAAGCAACAACTGTTGTCTACGGATTTAAAAGCCATAAATGATAAATTAGATGCACTCATAGAAAACAAAAACATTCCTTTAATTACGGCTTTAACCGTAAAAGAAACGGTTTTTACACACTTCATCGAACTGCAAGGAAATGTACAAACCAAACAAAATATTCTTATATATCCTGAATTACCAGGGATTTTAAAAACCATG
>DPRC01000080.1:12632-15142 GCA_003537695.1 Polaribacter sp. | reverse complement strand
TTTTTTAGTTTTAACAAGTTATACCGTCGCTATTTCTAATGGCTGAGCGATTGGAAAATCGACCGCAACTGCTGTTGTTTTGTGGAAATAATTTGTAACTGTAATTTCTCCGATGACCAAAATGGCATCTGCAAGACCTCCTTTTGTATAGCCTTGTGCATAGAAATTCGCTACAACTTCCGCAGTTGCAGCACCTCTATTTATAGCGGTGTTTCTTGCTAATTTTGCCAAAGCATCTAACTTTGCGTCAAAAGAAGCGTTCCCTGCTCTTAATTCTAGAATTTGTGCATCAGAAAAACCATTCATTTTTCCGATTGCCGTGTGCGCTGACAAGCAATAAATACACTCATTTACCTGACTAACGGCCAAGTTAATCACTTCTTTTTCTTTCGCTGAAAAACTTGTTTTTGAATTTCCAAAAGCTAAAAAATTCTCCAAGGCTGTTTCACTGTGCGCCAGAGAAGCGTATATATTGGGTACAAATCCCAAACCTTTTTCTAATTGCGTGAAAATTTCTTGATTATTTTCTGATACTTCATTTTTTGTTGGTACATTAAATATGCTCATAATTACTGTTTTAAATTGTTTTACTATTCGTTATTATACTGCTGTCTTACATTCGCAAAGCTGCTGTTCTGGGTGCTGATCGTCATAGGTTTGATATCCCCAGCAGTTTGGACATTGGGTGTTTTTTGTGGTATTCATTTGCTTGATTTTTTACGGAACACTGCTGCTGTCTATAAAGTATGCTGCCATACTTGTGAAAAGCGTTCCTGTTTAATTACACTGCAAAGATGCAACCTATACACTGCTTTAAAAATGGACAAAAGTTCCTTCTGTTAGGACAGCACGCTTCTTTTAGACTAAAAAAATAGCAGCAGCCTATATACTTGCCAATCATCTTTTTAAAACTCTTATCTATGCGCTCACTTTTTAAAAAAAAGTAGGTCGAGGTCGGCCCTCTCAGCGCAATGCTATTCGGTCTAATTTTTATTGTACGCAATCAAACAAGTCCTGAATTAAAACTCTGATAAAAAAAATGTCTTGATACACTTAAGCATCAAGACATCTAAAATTTAAAGGAAAAGATTTAATTAGAACCCATAACGGACACCTAATAAAATAGACCGCGGTGGCATTGGAACAAAACCAGATTCAATGTAAGCTGCATCAAATATATTATTCGCTGTAACGGTTAGGTTAAAGCTTTTAAACGCAACATTGACTGAAGCATCCCAAACATTATAGCTCGTACCGATAGCACGCTCTGAATGTCTGTAAATAATATTTTGACTGATGTTTTTAAATAATTTGCTCGTAAATCGCGTAATGAATTGATGTTTTAAAGTGTTTAAAGAATAGCGAGACAGGTCTTTATTTTGATCTAAAATATCATCATCTAAAAAGTTGTAACCAAAAGAAACCATCTGGTTCAAATTATTTATTTTAAAACGATAGGCGGTATTTAACTCAAAACCTTTGGTGTTTACCTTTGTTATATTTGTGGCCGTATATTTAGAATCTGTAGTATTTGTACGGACATAATCGATTAAATTAGTAGCATCTCTATTAAAAAAGGCAAGAGAACTCGTAAATCGTTTAGAATTATATTTCAACCCTATTTCCTGTGCAAATGCTTCTTCTGGTTTTAAATCAGGATTCCCATTCGTACTTGCATCTTTATAATATAAATCGGTATACGTTGGAATTCTATAAGTAACTCCTAAATTTCCATAAACCTTCAGGTTTTCTGATACAACAATACCAAGATCTAATCCTGGAAACGCATGAAATTTAAAGTCAGAAAAATAGGTAACCGCAATACCCGGAGTTATGTCTATAGCACCTTCTGCAAATTTGAAACGATGTTCTAAAAATAAATTTGCCATTTTCCGATCTCGATCTCCCAAGTTATTACTGCTTATAGCAACCCTAGAAACATCAATTCCAAAACCCGTTATTCCATAATTGGAGGTATACGCCGCATTTACTTCTACACCTGCCTTGTTTGTAATATGTAAATTTCTATAAAAGCTTGGATCGTCTCTTTTCAATAAGAAAATATCCTGCCCTCTTTTCCAGTATGCCCTTGGTGTAATTTTAAACTTATCTGTCTTAAAAGTTGTAGAAACTCCTAATAGACTGTTCTGCGTTTCTTCATATTCATTAAACCCATATGCTTCTGGTGTATAAAAATTTTGTGCACCAAATTTTTTATCGAAAAAAGTAGCCACTACTTCAATCGGCTGCTGCTTTTTATTAAATACTCCTTTTAAGAAATAATTGTAATTATTATAATCTGAATTTTTTCGATACCCATCTGAAGTTAATACACCAACATGTGCAATTATAGCGGAATTTTTAAATTCTTTACCCACCGTCAAAGATCCATTTAATTGCCCAAAGGAACCCGCTTCTATATTTGCAGAAACCGTGTTCGACAACCTTTTTTTAGTCACAATATTGATGGCTCCGGTAAATGCATTTTGTCCGAAAACTCTTGCTGCAGG
>DPRC01000080.1:9007-12290 GCA_003537695.1 Polaribacter sp. | reverse complement strand
CCTTTAATAATTTCTATTCTTTCAATAACTTCAATCGGCAAGGCGGCATTCATGGTATGGTGTCCTGTCTGTGCATCGTCCATTTTAATTCCATCAATTAATACTAATGTTTGATCAAAACCACCACCTCTAATATACAAATCAGCCTGACCTCCTCCAGTACCTCTTCTCCTAATATCTACACCCGCTACTTGTTGTAATATATCTGCAACGTTGGTAGCTGCGCTGTTTTTTATATCTTCAGAAGTAATCACCGTAATGGTTCTCGAATTTTCTTTAAACGGTAAATCAATCCTTGTAGATTTTATTACAATTGTATCCAGTTCTTGAACTGGCGTCGTTTCCTGTGAAAATAGATTCAAATGCAAGACTAAAACTGCACTCATTAATAATTTACTTTGGTTCATTTTAATGTTTTTTTTTATTTTAAAAGCAATGCAAAAGTCGTAACTTTCCGGACGACTAACCTAGTCCAGTTTTAAAATGATAGATAGTCCGGTTATTACACTTTTTAAACAATTAATTGATTTTGATAAATCTATATCTCAACCTGTATACATCCAAGTTTCACAGCAGATTGTAAATGCGATACAGCGAAAATACCTTTCTAAAGGCACAAAGTTACCAGGAACTCGGGTATTGGGACTTATATTAAAGGTACATAGAAATACTGCCGTGGCAATCTATGAAGAGTTGGCTGCTCAAGGTTGGGTAGACATCGTACCTAATAAAGGCACCTTTGTTTTGGTGCCCGCCTTAAATACGGCAAAAATAAAAGCCCCTTCACAAAAAATAGCAGCAGCATATCGCTACGCAAAAACCACTGGGTTTCCTTTTCAAAAATCATTTCATCTAGCATCTACGGTTCGAGTAACCACTGCAAAATACAGTATTAATGACGGAAGACCGGATGTGCGCTTGCATCCCGTGCATCAGTTTACGAGGTGGTACAGTGCTGCAATGAAAAGAAAGACATTGATAAAAAAATGGAACAGGCCTAGCGAACTTTCCTATTCTGTATTTCAAACGCAACTGTGCAACTATTTAAATGCAACAAGGGGTTTTCACATACAACCTAAAAACATCATTAGTACACGCAGCACAGAAATGAGTTTATACATCGTCTCTCAGCTATTGATAAAACAAGACGATATTGTACTGGTAGGTAATTTAAGTAATTATGCCGCCAATATGATTTTTCAACAGGCAGGAGCTAGCATCAAAACCATTCCTGTAGATGCCGAAGGTTTAGATATTGAATACATTAAAAAACATTTTATAAAAAACAGCATACGGTGTGTCTATATCTGTGCACATCGCGATTACCCAACAACCGTAAAACTAAGCACAGCGAGACGCTTAGCGTTGTTACAACTTGCCAAGGAATTCGGGTTTGCCATTATTGAAGATGATTACGATTACGACTTTCAGTTTGAAGGTTCTCCAATGTTACCAATGGCAAGTGCAGATGGAAACGGAATGGTTATTTATTTAGGAAAGCTTGGGCAATCACTATTTCCAAGTTTTCAAACAGGCTTTGTCGTTGCACCAGACAACCTAATCTCTGAGGCGAAAAACTATTTGCAATTACTCGACAAGCAGGGGGACTTTATACAGGAGCAAATGCTTTCGGAATTGATTAATGAAGGAGAGATTTCTCGCCTTATGAAAAAAAATGTGGTGCGTTATAAAGAAAGGCGCGATTCTTTGTGTGCACTTCTAAAAGAACAATTTTCGACGATTGCACATTGGGAAATTCCCACCGGCGGATTGGCTATTTGGCTGCAATTTAACCCTAAAATATCCTTGGTAAAATTAGCAGAAGAAGCTGAAAAAAATGATTTGTTTTTACCAAAAACGATTCTATACCAGGATAAAAATACCTGTGCAATTCACTTTGGATTTGGCCACTTAGATACTGGAGAAATGTTCCTTGTAGTAGGAAAATTAAAAAAGGCCTACACGAAGTTATCCAAAGAACTTCCTACAAACGGATAGCACGATAAACCTGAAATACACCTAATTTATTATTGTTTATCAATAATTATTGTATGTTTGCATACTTAAAAACCATGGAAATATGAAAAAAATTACTCTATTAAAGTGGCTTGTAGATCTCCTTTGGATATTTTCCATGCCTACCATACTCGTTCTTCTTGGATTTTCTGTTGCCATTTTATGTATTGACTTAAGTGATTTAAATATCGAGGTGAATAGAATTCACTTCGATCAAAATGATCTCTTCTCAAAAATATTATTTATTATTTCGATACTAAACTATTTATTTATTATTGCAGCTTTGTACTTCTTCCGAAAAGTATTACATCATTTTATTCGCATAAAAATATTTGAAGGAACGGTTATTAAAGCGTTTAAAAAGACAGGAAATCTCCTAATTGTCTCTGGTCTAATTTCACTCATAGTGTCAATAATTGGTACAGTATATTTTGAGCAAAAAGTAAGTCTCTCCTTTGGCTTAAATGAGCATTTAGTACTTATTTGTTTGGGACTGTTCTTTTTGATTCTAAGTGAAGTATTCAAAATAGCGGAAAAAACAAAACAAGAAAACGACTTAACCATATAATATGGCAATCATAGTGCACTTAGATGTAATGCTTACCAAGCGTAAAATGCGAAGCAAAGAATTGGCCGAAATTATTGACATTACGACAGCGAATTTATCCATCCTAAAATCTGGAAAAGCGAAAGCAATTCGCTTTTCTACTTTGGAAGCCATTTGTAAAGCTTTAGAATGTCAGCCTGCTGATATTTTAGAATATTTAGAGGATCCCCTTAGTTCAAATTCCGCTTCTCAATAAAAAAGCGCTTCAAAATCTGCAAACATTCCTTTTCAAAGACACCTCCCACCACTGCAGTCTTTGGATGCAGCGTAGTATTCAAGGTTTTAAATCCCCTTTCCGGTTCCGAAGCACCGTATACAATCTTACCTATTTGCGCCCAATAACTTGCTCCTGCGCACATTTGACAAGGTTCTAGCGTAACATATAAAATACACTCTTTTAAGTATTTCCCACCTAAAAAATCTGCTGCCGAAGTAAATGCCTGCATTTCTGCATGCGCCGTAACGTCGTTTAAGGTTTCTGTTAAGTTGTGTGCTCTTGCGATTATTTGATCTTTTAAAACAATAACCGCTCCTACCGGAATTTCGCCTTTATCAAAGGCATTTTCAGCTTCTTGAAAAGCTTTTTTCATAAAATAAATATCATCAAAGGGCTGGATCATGTGTAGTTGCTTCTGAATGACAAAATTAAGTAAAATATTT
>DPRC01000080.1:0-8609 GCA_003537695.1 Polaribacter sp. | reverse complement strand
GTCAGATGTATTCCTTGCTAGATCACATATCGAATCCAAAAGATTTAAGAAAGTTAAATCCCACCCAATTACCAGTATTGGCGAAAGAACTGCGTGAATTTATAATTGACGTTGTCGCAACAAAAGAAGGCCACTTAGGGGCAAGCTTAGGGGTTGTGGAGCTCACTATTGCACTCCATTATTTATTTGATACACCAAACGATCTTTTGGTCTGGGATGTGGGACATCAAGCCTATGGGCATAAAATTTTAACAGGAAGAAAGACCGTTTTTCATACCAACAGGCAATTGAATGGAATTGCAGGGTTTCCTTCGAGAAAAGAAAGTCACTTTGACACTTTTGGTGTTGGACACTCTTCTACCTCCATTTCTGCAGCCTTAGGAATGGCAATTGCCTCTAATTTAAAAGGGGAAACGGCAAAACAACACATTGCAGTTATTGGCGATGCTTCGCTCGCAAGTGGAATGGCTTTTGAAGCACTAAACCATGCAGGAGTTTCTAAAGCCAATTTATTAATTATTTTGAATGACAATGCAATCGGTATAGATCCGTCTGTAGGTGCTTTAAAAGAATATTTAACACGCGTAAAAACAGATCGCAAACTCGCAGCCCAAAACAATATAATCAAAGCGTTAAACTTCGATTACTCTGGACCGATAGATGGTCATAATTTACCCAAACTACTCGCAGAGCTAGAACGCTTAAAAGGAGTTAAAGGACCTAAGTTTTTACATGTTATTACCACCAAAGGAAAAGGATTACAGCAAGCTGAACAGGATCAGGTAACCTACCATGCTCCTGGGAAATTTGATAAAATGTCAGGAGAGCGGATTCAAAAAGCCGCGAGCTTATATACTAAATATCAAGATGTTTTTGGTAAAACAATTGTTGAACTAGCTGCAAAAAATAAAAATATTGTCGGAATTACGCCCGCAATGTTAACAGGGAGTTCCTTGAAATTTATGTTCGAAAAATTCCCCAAAAGAACCTTTGATGTCGGAATCGCAGAACAACACGCCGTAACACTTGCAGCAGGAATGGCAACCCAGGGTTTAATCCCATATTGTAATATTTATTCCACCTTTTTACAACGTGCTTATGATCAAGTAATTCACGATGTTGCACTTCAAAACTTACCGGTAATTTTTTGTTTAGATAGAGCTGGTTTGGTTGGAGAAGATGGTGCCACACACCATGGCGTTTTCGATTTAACATACTTGCGCAGCATTCCTAATTTAATTGTTTTTGCTCCTAGAACTGAAATTGAGCTGCGAAATATTTTATACACCGCACAATTAGGGTTAAAAAACCCAATTGCAATTCGCTATCCAAGAGGAACAGGAACTATCATAAACTGGCAAAAACCTTTTGAAAAAATTGAAATTGGAAAGGGAGTGCAGCTAAAAACAGGACATGAAATAGCCATATTATCCGTTGGAACAATTGCAAAAAATGTTTCTGAAGCAATTCATTTACTAAAAGACAGCACTGGCACCGCACATTTTGACATGCGTTTTATAAAACCGTTAGATACTGCACTACTGCACCATATTTTTAAAAGTCATAAAACGATCTTCACGGTTGAAGATGGCACAATAAAAGGAGGCTTTGGATCGGCTATCTTAGAGTTTGCTTCTGAACACAACTATCAAAATAATATAAAAATTATCGGAATCCCAGATAATTTTGTGGCACATGGTAGTGTTTCTGAACTTCAAAATAAGATCGGCTTAAATCCAAGTAATTTAGCAAACCTATTTTCTAAAACATAAAAAAGACGCTAAAATTAGCGTCTTTTTTATTACAATATTAAGTTCCTAAGAAAACGGAAAACAACATTTTATAAGATTTTCCTCCCCTATTTAATTTAATCTAGAAATCAATGTGCCTCTTAGATTAGCTAATATTTCCTGTTAATTTTTTATGCATTCGTATGGCATAACTGTCCGAAATTCTTGACACATAACTACAAACTTGCATAATTCTATCATACAGGTGAACAGACTCTGTTTTGTATTCTTCGGGCAATAAATTTAATACTAAATCGTCAAAATTAGAAGAGTTACCGTCAAATTTATTATTTAAAGCAGTAACAAATACATCCAATAAGTCTGCAATAATGCGATAGCCTGCGACCTCTTTTTCTACGACATCTGTACTTTGGTAAATTTTGGAAACACTTATTTTAAGAATGTCATTTATTTGTGCCTCATATTTACATTTGTCCAACAAAGACTTCTCAAAAGTCCCGCTCAAAATAGCTTCTTCATTTGCTAAAAAGATGGCTACTGTTTCATTAATTAAAACTCCTATCGCCAGTGCGCGTAAATAACTTACCCGATCTGTTTTATGCTGAAGTGAATGATACTTTTTAATATCAATGGTATCTTTCACTAATTTAATCATGTATTCTAAGGCGAACTCTTCCTCTATCAAACCCAAATTTATACCGTCTTCAAAATCGATAATTGTATAACAAATATCATCTGCCGCCTCTACTAAATACGCCAAAGGGTGTCTGTAATAAGAGATTGCATTTGTTGCTTTTTGCAACATCCCTAAATCCTGAACAACGTCTAAAAATGCCGCTTTCTCTGATTGAAAGAATCCGTACTTTTTATCTACAATGTGTGGCGTTGGTTTTTTTGGAAGACTTTCTTTTGGATATTTTAAAAAGGCTCCTAATGTCGCATACGAAAGTCTCAATCCTCCGGAAACGCCCTCTCTGGATTCTGTTAAAATCTTAAACCCATTTGCATTTCCCTCAAAATCTATTAGATCTTGATATTCTTTATTGTTGAGTTGTTCTTTGTATTTTGCGCCATTTCCAGTTTTAAAATACTCTCCAATTGCTTTTTCTCCCGAATGACCAAAAGGGGGATTTCCGATATCATGCATTACAGAAGCAGCAGCTGTAATAGCTCCAAAATCATTGAAAGTATAGCCCAATGCTACTAAATTTGGATGGCGTTCTAATAAGACTTTACCCACTCTTCTCCCGAGCGTTCTTCCCACCACAGAAACTTCTAAACTATGCGTCAAACGCGTATGCACAAAGTCCGTTTCAGACAGCGGAATAACTTGTGTTTTGTCTTGTAGACTTCTAAAGGCAGATGAAAAGATAATTCTATCAAAATCTACATCGAAACCCAAACGGGTTTCATCTTGTGCTATTCTTTCACGTTTTTGCGTATCGCCAAATCGTTTTAAAGAAAGGAGTTCTTCCCAGTTCATGATTCTCTTTATTTAGTAATGAAGTTCTTTCTTGCTAAGTTTCAAGACAAAGGTTAAAAGAAAGAACGAAAATACGAAAAAAGAGAAGCCTTTCGACTTCTCTTTTTTATCAACTTTTAATAAAAAATAATCGCAGGGATTATCCTTCGCAATTTAAACAGTCTTTCTTTTGCTTAAATTTTTGCGCTGCATTCATACTGTGCTGGTAATACATCGATTTTACTCCTAATTTCCAAGCCGTAATATATACATCATTTACTTCTTTAATTGGCATGTCTGGGTGCACCATAATATTTATAGATTGCCCTTGATCTATGTGGTTTTGTCTATTTGCTGCTTGATATACAATTACCTTTTGATCTATTTCTGAATAAGTTTTAAATACCTCTTTTTCTGCTTCTGTTAAAATCGATAAATGCTGCACAGAACCATCATTGTCTCGAATACTCTTCCAAACATCTGAAGTACTTTCCCCTTTATCTTCTAATAGTTTTTCTAAAACAGGATTCCGAATCGTAGTTTTTATCTTCGCGATATCTTTCACGTAAATATTAGACCAAATTGGCTCTATCCCTTGTGATACTTGTCCTAGAATAAATGCAGACGATGTAGTTGGTGCAATTGCATTTAAAGTAGTATTCCGTCTTCCATACCCTTTTAAAACAGCTGGTTCACCGTACATTTCTGCCATTTCCTCTGACGCTTTGTATGATTTTTCTTTAATTACCTTAAAGATTTCAGTATTTAAATCATATGCTTCTTGGCTATCAAATGCTAGCATTTTAGATTGTAATAGTGAATGCCAACCCAAAGCTCCTAAACCTAAAGCTCTGTTATCTTTTGCAAAATTATATGCTTTTTCCATAAAACGAAATGTAAACTGATCGTCTCTTTTTGGAGAATCTTTATAAACTTCTAATTTTGTAATAAACTCTTGCATTACTGCATCTAAAAAGTAGGCAAGTGTTTCTACGGCATCCGTATCTTTCCACTCTTCATAGTGCACCAGGTTAATCGATGACAAACAACATACAAAAGACCAATCGTCATTAGAAGGTAACATTATTTCTGTACACAGGTTACTTGCATAAATTTCATGGTTTTTGTCTTTATAGACATCTACCGTTCCATTATTTGCATTGTCTCTAAACAGAATATATGGATACCCTATTTCTCCTCTTCTTTGTAGTATTTTTGCCCAGATACCTCTCTTTTCTGTATCACCCGCAATCATTTCTTCCATCCATTTGTCACTCACAGTAACACCGTGCGTTAATTCTTGGATTGGATTTCCTTCGGTACCTATTTCTAAAAACTCCTTAATATCTTCATGATCTACCGGTAAATAGGGAGAAAAACGTCCACGTCTTACAGAGCCTTGGCTCACTACATCCACCATTTTTTCAAACAATTGCATGATGTGCACTGAACCCGATGAAGAACCATTGTTTTTAACATCTGCACCTCTGTTTCGTAATTTCCCAAAATATCCAGAAGTACCACCTCCTAATTTAGACATCATACCAACTTCTGACTGTGAGTACAAAATATCACCCATATCATCTGCCACATGCGAACCAAAACAACTGATAGGCAAACCTCTTTTCTTTCCGAAATTAGACCATACCGGCGATGATAACGAATAATAACCCGCTGCCATGTACTTGTAAAACTTATCAGAAAAACCTTTAATCTTTAAGATCCCTTCTGCGTTATCCGCTATTTCGCGAATTCTTTCTTCTGGGGTTGTTTTTCCTGTTAAATAACCCGATTCTAAAAATTTACGGCTATTTTCTGTCAACCAGGCAATTTCTGGTTCTTTTCTTTTTTCAAGAATTTCTTTTCTAGCGTTGTTGTTTGCTTGAATTAATTTTTCGTGTTCTGTAAGATCGGTCGTCTTTAGTTCGTTTGGATTTATCATTTAAAATAGGTCGTCGCTGGTTATACTTTTAGTTCGTTTGCTGTAGTTGATAGATCTTTTTACGAAAAAATCACCGTGTTTGGTTCCTATAATTTCGTCATCAAACCAATCTGTTTGCGAAAGTAAAGTCTCATCGATCT
Source organism: Polaribacter sp. (assembly GCA_003537695.1). Lineage (GTDB taxonomy): Bacteria > Bacteroidota > Bacteroidia > Flavobacteriales > Flavobacteriaceae > Polaribacter. The sequence continues at coordinate 3,314 of DPRC01000080.1, read as the reverse complement.
CAAATATTTTTGTAATACCAATACTTCCTAATGATTTATTAAATCTATTTTTTATAAATTCTTTAATTACATTTTTAGGTAAGAAGTCTAACTCTCCTTTTTCAAAAATCCAATCAATTATTTTGCTTTCAGAAATAAATGCTTCTTCACACATTTCTTGCACCATTAAGCTATGGTCTTCATCAAACCAATCTGGGTTCTCTTCTTTAATAATTTTGATAATATCAATGCCAAAATCTCCATGTATCTGTTCTTCTTTCGAGGTTGCTTCTACCACGTTAGAAATTCCTTTCAACACATTTTTGTGCTTGTTAAAAGCCATGATAATTAAGAACTGAGAAAACAAAGATACGTGCTCAATAAATAAAGAAAATAGAATTATAGATTCTGAAAACTCTTTATTGTCCTCACTTTTTACATTTTTTAAAGCGCCTTCTAAGTAGTTCACCCGACGCATCATTACAGGGTTCTTCTTTAAGTTCTCAAACTCATTGTTTAATCCTAAAATTTCTAATAAGTGCGAATAAGCGTCATGATGACGCACTTCACTTTCTGCAAATGTAGAACCTACTGCTCCAATTTCTGGCTTCGGCATTTTTTTATAAATATCTCCCCAAAAGGTTTTGACAGCAACTTCTATTTGAGAAATTGCGAGCATTGTGTTTTTTATAGCACTTTTCTCTGTTTCTGAAAGGTATGCCTTAAAATCTTGTATGTCGCTAGTGTAATTAAATTCTGTATGAATCCAATACGAGTGTCTAATAGCGTCAACATAATCAGTCAAAGCAGGGTAATCGTATGGTTTTAAATTTAGTCTTTTTTCAAAAACATTCCTTTTTCTAATTCTTGCTTGCTCATTTCTGTACAAAATATATGCTTTTGCAACATCTTGGAAAGGGCTGTCCATTAGTTTATACTCAACTATATCTTGAACTTGTTCTACTGTGGGAATATAATCAGGTTCATTCTGTTTCCTTTCTAATAAGGTTTCATTTACACTATTAGATATTGCTATGGCGTCATTTTTAGTGCCATTCTCTACAGATAGCATCGCTTTTTGAATCGCTTTTGTAATTTTATCTAACTCAAAAAGGTTAGTTAAAGCGTCTCTTTTTATGATTTGAGTAATTTTCACAGTAATTCGGTATTATTTAATAGTTAATAGATTGTTGGAATCAACCTCTACAAAGATTGCCTTTTTTGTTCCGAAATGAAAGTCATAGTTATTCACAAAATCCACATAGTTTTTAACAATTTGGTAAGTTTTACGGATATCGCAAAAAAATAACGCTTTTTCAAAGCACTGTATAACAGGTGTTTAAAATATTAAAAACACCTAAGTTCCTACTACTGTTGATATTCTCGAAAAAACTTTTAAAAGTGATTTTCTCTCGAAAAATTAAAAAGTTGTTGTTTGCTTAAATTAGGCTTTAATTTTATTTTTTAAAAACAGGCTTTATTTAGACTTTTTACACATAAGAGCACTTTGTAGATAGTGCACTCGCAACACTATTTTTGAAGTATCTTTGTAAAAAGATTTTTTGATGAAGAAGAGATTTCCAAGAATAGTACAAATTACTATTATTTCTGTTTATTTAATATTTTTAGCCGGTGCTATTGTGCGAATGACAGGTTCTGGAATGGGGTGTCCTGACTGGCCAAAATGTTTTGGCTACTACATTCCACCGACCTCTGAAGACCAAATTACCTGGAAACCAAACACCACCTACAAAGAAGGTCTTATTATAATTAAAGAAGAAGTTTTGTTCGTTGCTACACACGACTTAAAAACGGATATAAGTTTCAATACGGAAAACTGGTCTGAATATACAAAACACGATTACAATACCTTCAATAAGTATCATACCTGGACAGAATATATTAACAGACTAATTTCTGTCTTAGCTGGCTTTGTCTTTTTGTTTTTAATTCATGGCGCTTTTAAACTCCGAAAAACAGACAAAAGGATCCCAATATTAGCTTTTGGTGCTTTCTTTTTGATGCTATTTGAAGCTTGGTTGGGTAAAACAGTAGTAGACACCAACTTAACTCCTGCCATTATTACCGTGCACATGATTTTTGGTTTGCTGATTATTGGACTCTTATTGTGGCTGAAGTTTATTGTTACGGACACCAAAAAAACATTTATATACAATTCATTATTTAGTAAATTACTTCTTGTTTCTGTGCTTTTTTCATTGATACAAATTGCGATGGGAACACAGGTGCGACAATTTATAGATGAACAAGTGAAGCTCTATGGTTTTGAAAACAAAAATCATAGTTTAATGAATCCTAGTTTTAAGTTCTACTTTCATAGGTCTTTTACAATTGCAATTGTTTTGGTAAACTTTGGGATGTTCTATTTAAATAAACTAAAAAACTTAGGATATACGCTTGTAAATTGGGTTGTCTTCTTAATTTTCCTAGAAGCAATTACAGGTATTTTAATGTATTATGCAGAAATCCCGATTGGAACACAGGCAGTTCATTTACTGGCAGGAGCCCTTTTATTTGGATTACAATTTTACTTATGGTTGCAGAATCGCTATGCAAAATAAATAATTTAAAACAACAGTGCTTGGCGTATTGCGGCAGCACAGACAAGTACTGTTCAGGAATATTGCAAACCACAAATCACCTACGGATGTGCATTTACCCATACTTGTCCATCAGAAAAATATTCTTTTTTCCAAATAGGTACTGTTTGTTTTAAGGCATCAATTGCAAATTCACATGCTTCAAAAGCAGCTTTCCTGTGTTTGGAAGAAACGGCAATAATCACTGGAACCGCTCCAATCTCTAAAGCTCCTTCTGCATGATGCATAGCAATTTTGTAAATAGGAAATTTCTCTAAAGCAAGGGTTGCAATCTTTTCCATTTCTTTAATTGCCATTGGCTTGTAGGAAGAAAATGCTAACCGATAAACTTCTTTGCCTTCAGTATCATTCCTAACAGTTCCAATAAAAATAGAAATTCCTCCACAAGAGGGGTCTGTCACAAAATTTCGGCATTCGGATACCTCTAATTTTTCAGATACTATTTTTATGGAAATTCGCTTCATTGTTCCACAAAAATAGGAAAACAAATTTGTATTTTTGTCTTCTAATTTCAAATCAAGAATTTTCGATACAATTTCAAAGAACGATTGGAATCATTCGAAATAATAGCAGTTCAATAGCCATGAAAAACATTTTTAGAATTATTAGCTTTTTAGAAGGAGTCTCCTACTTATTATTGCTTTTTGTTGCGGTACCTATTAAATACTTCCAAGGAGATACTTCGTATGTAAAAATGCTAGGAATGCCGCATGG
>DPRC01000083.1:14113-14742 GCA_003537695.1 Polaribacter sp. | reverse complement strand
AAGCAAGACTATAGTATATTTCCTGCCAAAGAAAATTCAATTCAATTAGCAGATGTACAAAAGTACTTTATAGACGATATAGATACCTACAAGTTGGTTTTTATTGATGGAAAATACAGTTCTTTCCTCTCGGAAACTACACACGATACTTTTGATGTTTGTTTAATGTCTTCGGCATTAGCCAAACCAAAATACAAGGCTGTTATAGAAAACTACTTCAATAAAATAGCTAAAAAAGACAATTTAACCTCTTTAAACACTGCATTTGCAAATGAAGGTGCTTACATCTATATTCCTAGAAATGTAGAGGTAGAGAAACCCATTCAAGTGCTCAACTTCACTACTGGTTCTGAAGCTGCAACCATGTTGCAACCAAGAAACTTAATTGTGGTGGAGCAAAATGCACATGTTCAGATTATAGAACGTCATCAAAGTTTAACGTCAAACCCTGTTTTGACAAATTCGGTTACTGAAATTTTTGCTGCAAAAGACTCCACCGTAGATATTTACAAGATTCAGAATGACGATAAAACGGCTTCATTAGTAGATAACTCTTACATCGAACAGAAATCAAATAGCGTTGTTTCTGTGCATACCTTTTCCTTTGGAGGAAATATCACTAGAAATAA
>DPRC01000083.1:10591-13721 GCA_003537695.1 Polaribacter sp. | reverse complement strand
ATCCTTGAAGGAAAACAACATGTAGATCATCATACTTTAGTGCATCATATAGAGCCTAACTGTGAAAGTCATCAAGATTATAAAGGAATCTATAACGAACGCTCTACAGGTGTTTTTAACGGTAAAGTTGTTGTTGACAAAGAAGCGCAGAAAACAAATGCGTATCAAAAAAGCAACAATGTCTTATTGAGTGATAAAGCCACTATTAATGCAAAACCTCAGCTAGAGATTTTTGCAGATGATGTAAAATGTTCTCACGGATGCACGATTGGTCAATTAGATGATGATGCCTTATTTTACATGCAACAACGTGGAATTCCAGAAAAAGAAGGAAGGGCATTATTAATGTTTGCTTTTGCAAATACAGTTTTAGAAAGCGTAAAAATACCCGAAGTAAAACAACGTATTGCTAGAATTATTGCAAACAAGTTAAATGTTCAAATCGGTTTCGATTTATAAGCGCAGCACTACTTTATCTATAAAATATAAACCACGCATTTCGCGTGGTTTTTTTAGTTCTTAATACTCTCAATAATCCCTTTCAAAAATATATTTTCTTCAAATCCAGACAAACCAAAACGCACTACCACTAAATCTTGATCCGGTAAAACATACACTCTTTGTCCCTGATACCCATCTGCAAAATACATGCTCTTAGGAACATCTTTAAAGGGTTTTCCTGCATTCAACCAAAACTGAGCACCATATGTTCCATTAGAAGTCGGTGTGGGAGTAGTGGCATAAGAAACCCAGTCTTTAGTAAACAGTTGTTCTCCATTCCAACGACCATTATGCAGGTATAATAATCCAAACTTTGCCCAATCTCTTGCGGTTGCCCAAGCATAAGAGGAGGCTACATAGTTTCCTGACAAATCTGTTTCTACCACCATCGAATTCATACCAATTTTATCAATAAAATCAGCATACCAAAAATCTAAATAGGCTTGATGCGAAAGAAACTGCTTTCTTAAAATTTTAGATAATAAATTCGACGTCCCCGAGGAATAATTCCACGACGCATTCGTGATGCCTGTTAGCGGCTTCTCTTCTTGCATTTTAGTCATGTCTCTTTCTAAAAACAACATTTTTGTAGCATCCGAAATTTCGTTATAATTTTCATCCCATTCTAAGCCAGAATTCATTTGTAATAAGTTGTGAATTGTAATGTTCTTGCGCGCATCTTTTTGCCATGAGTTAATAGGTGCTCTATCTGCTATGTTTATCTTGTTTTGATACTGCAAAACTCCAAAAACAGTACTCATAAGGCTTTTTGTCATAGACCAACCTAAAATTCGGGCATCTTTATCAAAACCATCCGCATATTTTTCTGCAATTAGTTGATCCTTGTAAAGCACCAAAACTGCTCTCGATTTATTTTCACCAAAAATAGAGTTCACGGTCTTGCGCAAATTCACGTAGTCTATATTATTGAATACCGTATCTTTTTGAGGCGCATTTCCAAACGGAAAAGGGGTAATATTGTCTGCTTTTGTTCTTTTAGGGACTAAGTAATTACTGTTTTCATCACTGGAATTTAAGGTTAAAACAGCGCCCACACCTTCTCTGTAAATTGCCTTTCTAGACAAAAGACCAAAGACAGAAGAACTGGCAACTTTATTCCCAAAATCTACGGTATCTGTTGCAAAATCTACGGGTGAAAAATTATTATCGGTCGCATTTGTAAACGCTAATGTTCTCTCTCCAAGAAAGACAGAGGATGCTGTGTTTTTTGCTGAATAACCAGCTAATATATTCAGTTTTGGATAGTTATAGACAACAAAAAACAAACACACCAACAATAGAATCAGTATACAACGCTTAGCTATTTTCATAGGAAATATAATTTATTGATGTAAAAATAGGGAAATCATATTCAGTTTATGAAAACTTTAAATCTTCTTGCTCTATCTTTGTAACTAAATATAATGTATATGATTAATGTTGATAAAATCCGTGAAGACTTTCCTATTTTAAAAAGGACAGTTCATGGAAAACCTTTGGTATATTTTGACAATGCAGCTACTTCTCAAACACCCCAAGTTGTAATTGATACGATTGTAGATTACTACAGCAATTACAACTCTAACATCCACAGAGGTGTGCATACTTTAAGCCAAGAAGCAACCGACAAGTACGAAGAAGCGCGTATTAAAATTCAACATCATTTTAATGCAAAAGAAGCCTACGAAATCATTTTAACTGCTGGGACCACCCATAGTATAAATATTGTAGCCGCTGGCTTTACGTCCCTTATAAAAAAAGGAGATGAAGTAATTGTTTCCGCTTTGGAACACCATTCTAATATTGTCCCTTGGCAAATGCTATGTGAAAAAACGGGTGCTATTTTAAAAGTTATCCCAATGTTTGAAGATGGCTCATTAGATATGGAAACCTATCATAAATTGGTCAATGAAAAAACAAAATTAGTTTTTTGTAATCATGTTTCTAATGCCTTAGGGACCGTAAATCCTATTGAAGAAATTATTGAAAAAGCACATCAATTTAATGCAGCAGTGATGGTAGACGGTGCCCAAGCTACACCGCATATAAAGCCAGATGTACAAGCGCTAGATGCTGACTTTTATGTGGCTTCTGCCCATAAATTATGTGGTCCTACTGGGGCAGGATTGTTATATGGAAAAGAAGAATGGTTGCAAAAACTACCTCCATATCAAGGTGGAGGAGAGATGATTGCGACCGTTTCATTTAAAAAAACAACCTATGCTGGTTTGCCTCACAAGTTTGAAGCTGGAACTCCAAATATTTGCGGAGGAATTGCTTTTGGTGCAGGTTTAGATTATATGAATTCTATTGGCTTTGATACTATTGCAACCTATGAGGATGAATTGCTAGCGTATGGAACCGCAGCGCTGTTAAAAATTGAAGGGCTGAAAATATATGGTACTACCGCCAAAAAAACGGCTGTAATCTCTTTTAACGTCGGCGAAATTCACCCGTATGACATTGGCGCTATTTTAGATAAGCTTGGCGTAGCGGTAAGAACAGGGCATCATTGTGCACAACCTATTATGGATTTCTACAAGATTCCAGGAACTGTAAGAGCTTCCTTCTCTTTTTACAATACAAAAGAAGAAATAGATATTTTAGTAAGTGGTGTGAAAAGAGCTGT
>DPRC01000083.1:0-10169 GCA_003537695.1 Polaribacter sp. | reverse complement strand
TCTAATTAGTTTCCAATTGTCCAAGATAAATAGAACTGAGAACCTGTAGCTCCAACTCCTGGTGCACTAAAGTATTCTTTTCCTCCTAAATTAGCTCCACCAAGTTTAATAACAGATTTTAAATTTGGGATTGTATAATTTATCTGTGCATCCACTACTGATCTCGCTTCAACCATTCCATCATAGTAAGAAGATTGCCATAAGAACTCATCTTGCCATCTGTAGTTTACATTAAACCCAAAGTTCTTAAATAAGTCTGTTTTTCCAAACTGTACTTTTACTTTGTGCTCTGGTGTATTAAAACCTGCCTCAAAGTCTGGATCCGATCCTCCTGCCTCTTCAAATTTAGCATATGAATAATTAAAACCTAAATCAAAACCATTCATTACTTTTTTAGAAAGCCCAATTCCTAAACCATAAGAACTAATGTCTGAATCTGAATTAGAATCAAAAGCAACTCCTTTATAATCTCCGTTACCCACAGCGATTAAAGAAATTGGTGTTATTCCTGCTGCTCCTCCTGTTACTGGACCTAAATCTACCATGTCTGAAAGATTTACATTCCCATACAATGGTGCCGCTGCATTTTTACTTGCAATAAAATCTTCATATTTATTATAATATGCATTCACATCGATTGACAATCCTGCAATTACACCCCTATATCCAACATCATAAGCAGTTACATATTCTGGTGCCACAAAAGCAATATTAGATTTCTTTAAATCTGCTGGATTCCCGCTCACAGCAAATGCTTCTAAAGAACTAACCGTCCAAGAGTTGTTGTATGCCATGTCTCCTGTTAGAACTTGCGTTCCACCAATACTACTACCCGTAACAGCATTAATATATCCCGCTAAAGCAGGGTTAATACCTAAATCATATGGCAAAGATCTATATCTTTCAATATTATCTGGAGCTGTACCTACTAAGATTCCTGCACCTGCGTCCAAACCAATATATTGATCTTGTGCAGTTGGATTTCTAAAACCTGTTTGAAGAGAAGCTCTAAAATTATGTCTCTTGTCTTCTCCGGCAGCATATGATAAAGAAAGTCTTGGAGAAATATTCCCTTTAAAATTAATCGCTTTGTCATATCTTGCAGAAGCAGTTAACTTTAAACGGTCATCCAACATTCTTTTTTGACCTTGAATATAAGCACCCGCTTCAGTATATGAAATTGGTCCATCATAATCGGTAAAAATAGTTCCTTGAGAATCCAACCTATACTCCCTCATAGATCCACCTACTTGTATCTCTGCGAAGTTGATGTAATCTCTTAAGTTTAGGTTTGCGTCTGCATGGTACATTTTAGTTCTATCCAAAAATTTAGAACCTGTAACTAAGTTCGGGTCATTTGTAACAATTTCTTTCGCTTCATCAAATCCCGTTGTTCCTGGCATTAAACGCCCTCTGTCGGCAAAAGCTCTTGCCGCATCATGATTCATTGCTGGAACTCCAAAAGGAGCTGCAGCTCCTAAATATGCACCTGCATACTCTTGAAACCAATTTTTGTCTGAACTCCACATCCTGTTCACATTAATCGCAGCAAAACGAGTATCGTAAGAATCTCCAGCGTCTTCTGCTGTTGTATATGCTCTTACAAAGAAGTTTTTACCTCTCACCTCTAATCTGTGTTGTGCTAGCGTAAAATTCTTGATGTTATACCTGTTTTGTCCTTGATAAATTGTGTTTCCTGAACCAAATTTAGTATTCCAGATAACTTCAACTCTATCATCTCCAAGTGGGCGATAGTTTAAAGAAGCTCCAAACTTCACACTCTTTGCCTCATTGTTCATGAAGTCAACATCATTGTATCCTGTTCTTGTAACTCTTGTAGCTCCCAATGTTCCTGCAGGTGTACCAGCAATTGCATCAAAATCTAATGTAGTTCCAACTTCATCTCCGTAAACGTTAAGTCCATTATATGCTGTGTTACCAGCGTGGCTCGTTGAAACGCCATCTACTTCATCTCTATAGTCCGTAGCATACCAATCTGTTCCTTTTAAATACGATAATGTTGCTTTCGCTGCAAAGTAATTGGAAAAAGCATAAGCCATTCTTATGTTCAAATCTTTAAACTCATTGTCTCCCGCGGCTTTTTGGCTTGTAATACCTGATTTCAAAGAAACACTAATCCCTTGATCATCAAAAGCACTTTTACTCTTCATAAACATAATCCCGTTGAAGGCATTTGCGCCATACAAAGCAGAAGATGCTCCTGGTAAAACCTCTACAGATTTCACATCCAACTCAGAAATTCCTAACAAATTTCCTACTGCAAAGTTTAATCCAGGTGCGGAGTTATCCATACCATCAACCAATTGCATAAACCGCTCATTTGCAAATGTTGCAAATCCACGTGTGTTTACGGATTTAAATGTTAAACTGTTAGAGTTAATATCCACACCTTTCAAGTTTTCTAAACCATCGTAAAAAGAAGGAGAAGAAGTGTTTTTAATAGCTCTTGAATCTAAACGCTCTATTGTAACTGGAGACTCCATAATACGTTCTGGAGTTCGAGATGCAGAAACTACTATTTCATCAAGAAATGTTTCGTTTTCCGTCAATAAAACATCAACATTTTGATTGTTCTTCGTGACCTCTACTTTTTCTGTTTTGTACCCCAAGACCGAAATCTCTAGAGAAAACGGAGGAATATCTGACACATTTAATGAAAAATTTCCATCAAAATCAGTATTTGTACCCACTGCTTTCCTTTCCACTTTAATGTTTGCACCCGGCAATGTTTCGCCTGTTTTTGCGTCTTTAACTGTTCCTGTAATAGTGGTTTGCGCCAGCATGGCTGCACTTCCAAATACTACGAACGCTAGTAATAAAATCTTTTTTATCATAATATAAATTAGTTTGTTAACAATAATGCAAAATACAATTTTTTTTCAATAATTGATTATTTAACATTAAATTTTATGTTTTTCTTAAAATTTAGTTAATTTTTTGCATTATCAAAAGTATAAAACACCATTCTAGATTTTAAAAAAAACCAATAGTTATTGTACCTTTGTAGCTATAATTAATTCTACTTTTTTGAATACCGTTCAAAATATTTCTAATTTTTTTACAGACGAAAAAACCTTTGTGACTATCGGGACCTTCGATGGTGTTCATTTTGGGCATCAAAAAATACTAGAAAAACTAGTTTTTGAAGCAAAAGCAGCAGGTAAAAAATCGGTGTTGTTAACTTTTTTCCCACATCCCAGAATGGTTTTGCAAAAAAACGCAAAAATTGAGATGATCAACACCATTGACGAACGCTCGGCACTTCTAAAAAAAACTGGCTTAGATTATTTAATTATTCATCCTTTTAGCAAGGCTTTTTCAAGAACTACCGCCTTGGAGTTTGTTCGTGACACCTTGGTAAACACCCTTAATATTTCTAAATTAATTATAGGATATGACCACCACTTTGGAAAAAACAGAGAGGGGAATATAGATCAATTAACAGAATACAGTCATTTGTATGATTTTACTGTGGAAGAAATTCTAGCGCAAGACATTGACGATGTTTCTGTAAGCTCTACTAAAATTAGGCGCGCCTTAGCATCTGGAAACTTAAAAACAGCCAACAACTATTTAGGATACCACTTTATGTTAAATGGAATTGTTGTTAACGGGAAGCAATTGGGTGGAAAAATTGGATATCCAACGGCCAACATAGACATTCAGGAAACCTATAAACTAATCCCTAAAACCGGTGTATACGTTGTAAAATCAACTATTGAAAACAAAACTATCTTTGGAATGATGAATATTGGAAGCCGACCAACTGTTAATGGAAAGCATCAAACCATTGAAGTTCATTTTTTTGATTTTAACCAAGATTTATACGGCAAACACCTTACGGTAGCACTGCTTTATTTTTTACGTGATGAGCACAAGTTTGATGGAGTCCCTTCTTTGGTTCAGCAGCTTAAAAAAGATGAAGATTCAGCAAGAAACTATATTAAAACCCTCGATTGAGTTTTCTAAAATGCGTAAATTTTAAAAAGGCTATTCCGTTGTTTTCTTAACATATTTCCCTTTCAACTTTTTATTTCTTAATTCTTGGCGAAACTACTCCACAAATTATATCTTTGCAATTCATAATTCTTACAAGAGATGCTACAGGTTCAATTTATTAGAGAAAACAAAGAAATTGTTTTAAATGGTTTGACAAAACGAAATTTTGTCAATGCAAAAACAATCATAGAGAACGTTTTAAATACAGACGAAAACAGAAGGGCAACGCAAACTTCTCTTGATGCTATTTTGGCTGAATCTAATAAATTATCAAAAGAAATTGGAGGCTTTTTTAAATCTGGAGAACTACAGAAAGCAAACCTCTTGAAAGAAAAAACAGTGCAACTAAAGGAGCAGTCTAAACAACTTTCTGAAAAATTAAATGAACTTTCTGAGAGTTTACAGACCCTATTATATCAGATACCCAATGTGCCGCACAAGTCTGTAAAAGCAGGAACATCTGAAGAAGACAACGAAAATATTTTTAGTGAAGGAACCATTCCTGTCTTAGGAGAAAATGCGCTTCCTCACTGGGAATTAGCAAAAAAATACGATATTATAGATTTTGAACTGGGAACTAAAATAACCGGGGCAGGTTTTCCTGTATATAAAGGAAAAGGAGCAAAGTTACAGCGTGCATTAATTAATTATTTCTTAGATAAAAATATTGAAGCTGGTTATAAAGAATTCCAAGTTCCGCATCTAGTAAATGCGGAGTCTGCAACTGCTACAGGACAGTTACCAGATAAAGAAGGCCAGATGTACCACGCGTCTGAAGATGACTTATATTTAATCCCAACAGGAGAGGTTCCTATTACCAATATGTTTCGTGGAGATTTAATACAAGAATCAGATTTTCCTATTTGCTGCACGGGGTACACCCCTTGCTTTAGGAGAGAAGCTGGTAGTTACGGCGCCCATGTTAGAGGTTTAAATAGACTGCATCAATTTGATAAAGTGGAGATTGTTAGAATTGAGCATCCAAAAAACTCCTACAATGCGCTAGATGGAATGGTAGAGCACATTAAAGGCATTCTTCGGGAATTAAAATTACCCTATCGCGTTTTACGCTTGTGTGGAGGTGATACTGGTTTTACAGCTGCCCTAACCTTTGATTTTGAATTATTTTCTACAGCACAAGGCAGGTGGTTGGAAATTAGCTCTGCTTCAAACTTTGAAACTTTCCAAGCGAACAGGTTAAAACTTCGTTTTAAAAACAAGGAAGGGAAAAGCGAACTTGCACACACTTTAAACGGAAGTTCTTTAGCTTTGCCAAGGGTTTTAGCTGGTATTTTAGAAAACTACCAAACAGCAGAAGGCATCAAAATACCTGAAGTTTTGGTTCCGTACTGTGGGTTTGACTTTATTACATAAACGCTGCTTCAAGAACCTCTTGTAGCTCTTTAAAAACGGTATCAAAACTTTAAATAAATCTGTTAACGCCCTATCTGATTCTCGCAGGAGCTAAAGCGGACCCTGCACCACACTGTGAAAACTTTTTAAAAAAAATACAGAGCCAACACTACTAATAAAGAGCTCTTTTCGTTATTTTTACATGCACAGATATACCATTTGTATTTTAAACACTGTTTAAATCGATCAGTTTATTTTCTAGATAATATTCAAAGTAATTTTTCATATTTAAGAACTAAATATGAGTTGCTTCCTGCAAACTCAAACTTTTCTTGAGTATCTTTGAATCCAATGATGAAAATAGTTCTACTTGTTCTTTTATCCCTTAGCAGTTTAACGATTGCTCAAAACACGAGCACGCAAAGAATTCAAAACGACTATCTTTTAGCAGAGAATTATTATAGAGAAGGTGCTTACGAAAAAGCGTCACAGCTTTTCAATAAACTGTATGAATCTAGCACCTTTAATACGCAATATTTAGGACGCTTAATTTCTTGCTACCAAGAAACTTCTAAGTTTTTAATTGTTGAAAAAATACTGCTAAAGCGTCTCGAAAAAAACAAGAGCCAAGCATATCTTTATGTGTATTTGGGCTACAATTATGAAAGGCAACTACAACTGAAAAAGGCAAATGATAACTACCTACTTGCTTTAAGCTCCTTAGAAAAAAAAACGGTGTATGGCGGTGTTATTGGACAGCTTTTCAGAGAATATAATCTATTAGACCGTGCAATATTGGCCTACAAAAAAACAATGGCTCTGAATGAAAACCGCAATTATAATTTGCAAATTGCCCAAATATACGGTGAAAAAGGAAATTTCGGAAAAATGTTTGAAGCCTATATTAATTTAATAGACAAAAACGAAAAATACCTCAGTACTGTTCAAAGGTATAGTAGCCAATACATCACAGAAGACCCTGAAAATGAAACGAATATTTTATTTAAAAAGACTCTTTTAAGAAAATCTACAAGCCAACCAAAAGCTGTTTGGAACATTCTACTAAGTTGGTTTTTTACACAACAAAAAGAGTATACCAAGGCGCTAATGCAAGAAAAAGCCCTGTTTTCAAGAGGCGCTAATGATTTAGCTGCTTTTCTTCGCCTTGGAAAGATCGCTTTTGAAAACGGTTCTTTTAAGGCCTCTGAGCAGTGTTTCAATTTTATAATTAAAACAGCATTGGTTGAAAATGAGCGCATTCTTGCGAACTTTTATTTGATGAAAATCGCAATCGCAACTGAAAACCCTGAAACAGCTGCCTTATTTCAAAACCTTTTTAAAGTGTTTGGTAAAAATACCGAAACCATTCAGTTGCAAGTGCTTTATGCAGACTACCTAACCTTTCAAGAAAATAAACCCACCTTAGCATATACTATATTAAAAGAAGCACTTTCATCTGCAAACTCTAAATTTGACAAGGCTCGCATCAAGTTAAAACTTGGAGATATACTTGTTTTTACTGGTAAATTTAACAAAGCACTTCTTTATTTCTCGCAAATTCAAACACAGTTAAAAGGTCATGAATTAGCGCAGGAAGCGAGGTTTAAAGTGGCGCAAACCAGCTACTTTAAAGGGGATTTTGATTGGGCAAAAGCACAGTTAAAAGTATTGAAAGGGTCCGCGACACAATTGATTGCAAATGATGCTGTTGCTCTGTATTTAAAAATTTCAGACAATGAACCTGTAGATTCTATTCCTTCAGGATTAAAACAATTGGCACATGCGGAACTGTTGGCTTTTCAAAATAAAAACGACGCTGCGTTGACTGCACTTAACAACCTTTTTCTAAAAAAAGATATTTTACCAAACGGACTAATACCCGGTGAGGTACTGTATGATGATGCGCTTTTCTTCCAAGCAAAATTATTACTAGAAGAGGGTAAATATAAAAAAGCAATTGCTTCATTATTGAAAATTATTGCTGCAGATAATCAAGGTTTTTTAACGGATACTGTCTATTTTATGATTGCAGAAACCTACTACACCGAATTAAAAGACACCACAAAAGCGCAAAAATATTATCAAAAAATAATCTTTGAATATCCTGGCAGTATCTATGTTGTAGATGCCAGAAAAAAATATCGTGCAGTAAGGGGTGACAAACGCTAACTTTGGTTTGCCTATTTTTACTTAGAATTTAAAAACAAATCACAATAATTATCTAAACCAACAACGTACCGTGTATATATTTAACGAAACTATAAATATTGATGCTGCCGCTCACAACGAATGGATTGCCTGGATTGAACTTCACATTGCTGCGGTTTTAAATACAGGTAGGTTTACTTCAGCAAAATTTTCTGAAGTTTTAGTGGAAGAAGAAATGGGAGGGAAGACCTATTCTATTCAATATACAGCAAAAACGAGAGCGGACCTAGACACCTATTATCAGCACGACGCTGCGAATTTGCAGTCAGATGGTCTAAAGAAATTTGCAGATAAAATGTTAACCTTTAGAACAGAATTAAAAATTATAAAGGAATTTTACCCAACAGAACTTCATACCTAAATCAACTTTTAAAATTTTCTTGAACAAAAAGTGTGCAGAATTTAACTGTATCTTTGTGTGGAAGGATAAAAACAAAAACTGTGTTTGTAAAAGCAAAAAAACATTTAGGTCAGCATTTCTTAACAGACGAAAGTATTGCAAAAAACATTGCAGACTCTTTAAGCGGAAACGGATATGATGATGTGCTAGAAATTGGTCCAGGAATGGGTGTTCTAACGAAATATTTACTTGCTCAAAAAGCAAAAATCACAGTCATGGAATTGGACAGAGAATCTGTTGCGTATTTGCATGATACTTTTCCTTTAGAGCACATAAAGCTAGACACCTCCGCAGCCCACTTTTCTGTTTTAGAAGGCGACTTTTTAAAAAAAAACATACCGGATATCTTTAATAAAAAACAAGTTGCTATTATTGGTAATTTCCCTTACAATATCTCTACTCAGATTGTTTTTAAAGCCATAGAACACCGAGAATTTGTTCCAGAGTTCGCCGGAATGTTTCAAAAAGAGGTTGCAAAGAGAATTGCAGAAAAAGAAGGAAGTAAGGTCTACGGGATTATGTCTGTTTTGACACAAGCTTTTTTTGATGTTGAATATCTTTTTACCGTGCCCCCAACGGTGTTCAATCCACCACCAAAAGTAGAGTCTGGTGTGATTCGACTTGTCAGAAAAAAAGACTTTTCGCTGCCCGTTGATGAAAAACTCTTTTTTAGAGTGGTAAAAACCGCTTTTAATCAGCGAAGAAAAATGTTGCGTTCAAGTTTAAAATCTTTCAATCTTTCAGATTCATTGAAGGAGGACCCTATTTTCACAAAACGTCCGGAACAATTATCTGTGAGTGCTTTTATAGCGTTGACACAAAAAATAGCAACCGATGACATTTGAAATTACTGAAAAATTTTTAGAAAAACTTGTCGGCTTCATCTACGAAAACAATGATGCTGAAATAAAAAAATTATTTACAGAAGTGCACTTTGCAGATATTGCAGAGGTTTTAGATGAGGTGAATTTTGAAGAAGCAATCTATATTATTAAACTTTTAGATAGCGAAAAAACATCAGAAATTCTTACCGAACTAGACGAAGATACCCGTGAAAAAATTCTAGAAAATTTATCCGCTAAGGAAATTGCAGAAGAGGTTGGAGAAATGGACTCTGATGACGCTGCAGATATTATAGGAGAGCTCTCTAAAGAGCGACAGAAGCTTGTAATTAATGCTTTAGATGATCATGATTTAGCGGCAGACATAAAAGAACTGCTCTCCTATGAAGAAGATACTGCAGGTGCCTTAATGGCAAAGGAGCTGGTAAAAGTTTATGAAACTTGGACTGTTGCAGGTTGCATGCGCAGGATTAGGGGACAGGCTAAAGAAGTTACAAGAGTACATTCTATTTATGTAGTAGATAAAGAGGATAAATTAGTGGGTAGGTTGTCTTTAAAAGATTTAATAATTGCCAAATCTGAACAAAAAATCGCAGACATCTCAAAAGCCAAGGTAGATGCTGTCAACGTCAACGAAAACGTTGAAGAAGTGGCGAAAATTATGGCAAAATATGATTTAGAGGCCATCCCTGTTGTAAATAACAACGCTGTTCTATTGGGAAGGATTACTATTGATGACATTGTAGATGTTTTAAAAGAAGAAGCAGACAAAGATTACCAAATGGCCGCTGGTCTAACACAAGATGTAGACTCAGATGATAGTATTTTTGAACTGACGAAAGCGCGATTGCCTTGGTTATTTTTAGGGTTAATCGGAGGTGTTGGCGCATTTATAATTATGGAGGGTTTTCAAGATGTTTTCTCTACATACGCAACGCTGTTCTTTTTCACTCCTTTAATTGCTGCAATGGCAGGAAATGTTGGGGTGCAGTCTTCAGCTATTATTGTGCAGGGATTAGCTAATGACGACGTAAAGGGAAGTATCAATAGTCGCCTTTTAAAAGAAATGCTTTTAGCTGCTTTAAATGGTCTTATTTTAGCCCTTTTCTTATTTCTTTTTGTCTGGGTCTATGAAAGCAAAGTAGATCTTGCTCTGGCAATTTCCGTATCCTTAGTTGTTGTTATTATTATTGCTGGATTGATCGGTACGTTTGTTCCTTTATTTTTACATAAAAGAGGCATTGACCCCGCAATTGCTACGGGTCCATTCATTACGACCTCTAATGATATTTTTGGAATTTTAATTTACTTTATGATTGCAAAAATGATTTTAGGGATATAAAAAA
>DPRC01000094.1 GCA_003537695.1 Polaribacter sp. | reverse complement strand
AATATACTTTTCCAAATTTTTGATGAATAATTTTTTTTAGATCACCAGAGATAAAACGATATGTAAATTCGCCAAATAAAGGCAAACACATAATGGAGGCCCAGAGTGTAAATCGATCTAATGTTAAAATATTAAATGCATTTTCCCCCAGCAGTATCTCTGGTATTGGAGTGGTTCCTCCCGTACCTAAAATAACTAATAGTGTAAAAGAAAGTCCAAAAAATAAATAGCGTTTGCTAAAAAACCGATAAAAAAAATAAGGCCAGAGGAATAGTAAAACACCCCAAGGAATTATAAAGAAGACCAATCCAGAAGATGTAATCTCAAGAAAGTTATCTCGAGATCCGTGGGGAATTGGGATTTGTGTTATTGGATTGTTCTTAGAGTTTAACCAATAGGGTAGAATACAGCCAATAATTAGAAGCAGTGAGAGTGCTCCAAAACTTACAATTCTTTTAAATTTTTTTTTGAAGTTTTTAATAAAAAGTTTAAAGTTCACTTCTTTATAAGAGCCTACTTGATCTTTGCAAGTATCCAGTACAACCATTCCTATAACAGGAAAAATGAAAAACACCATTCCAAAAATAGGGGTAACATGGTGGGATACAGTGGTAACTGCAATTAATGAAAGTGCCGTAAACAAATAACGATAGCGCCCTATTTTAAGCCATAGATAAATTTCTGGGAGTGCATGCATTAAAATTGCGATACCAATGATGCTCGGTATTTGGCCAAAAATATGCAAGGTTTCTACAAATGAGGAAGAGAAAACAGCTAAAAAGGTAGCATAACTCGCAATCGTTCTGTTCCCTGTAATTAGCAGCGAATATTTATAAACACCAGTAAGAAAAAGGAGAATACTTAGAAAAGCAACTGTGAAAAGTCCAAATTTCAACCCTCCAATTAAAGATAAAATTGCAATCGATTGATGCACTAAGGGAGGATAGCTCATTACCGTAAAACCTGTATACCATTTCGTGTTCCAAGGTTCAAACCAGTTACCTGCATAGTGTTCCGCAAAAAAAAGATGTGTGAGCGCATCATAAGAACCTTCTAAAGTAAAAAAGAGTGCACTTCCATGAAACGCAATACCAATAAGTATCGCCGCAATTACATACCTATTATAGGTTTTTTTCATAGTAAGAATGATTCACTAACAAGATAGTAAATATAAATCCTTTCAATGCGGTCTAAAACTATATCTAACCTCACCAACTTGCCGTTGAACTATACAAAACAGTATTTTGAGTATTACAGGGTTTTTTTTGCGCAAACAAAACTACTTTTGAACTATACCTAATTACTAAAAACTTGACTTATGAGAGTATTAGCAATAGATGACCAAAAATTAGTTTTAATCCCTTTAGCGCTTCGGTTGGAAGCGTTAGGATATTCAGTTCTCACAGAAACAAGCGCAAAAAAAGGAATAGAAGTTTACAATTCTTTCAAACCAGATTTGGTTATTGTAGATATTATGATGCCGGGAGTTTCAGGAATGGAGGTAGTAAAACATATTAGAAATGTGAAAAAAGAAAGCACTCCAATTATGGTTTTATCAGGAAATACTGACGCTGAAACCATTGTTAGAGGTTTTGATCTAGGGATCAATGATTATATGAAAAAACCTTTAAGTTTAGTGGAGGTTTGTGCGAGAGTTAAAAGATTAATTGGTACTCCTGTCAAGAGTAATCAACAGATAATAAATAAAGGTATAATCATTCAAAAAAGATGTGTAGGCGTTGTAATTCCTTGTTATAATGAAGAGAAAAGATTAGCAAGTAAAGCGTTTATTAATTTTATCACCAAGAATTCTGGGTATCGTTTGTGTTTTGTAAATGATGGGAGCACAGATAGGACTGCAGAAATTTTAATTAATTTAAGAAAGGGAAGAGAAGATTATATTACCGTATACACGAGCAAAAAAAATGCAGGGAAAGCAGAAGCTGTAAGAAAAGGAATGCTGCACATGGCCAAACAATTAGACCTTGACTATATTGGTTTTTTAGATGCAGATTTATCTACAGGTCTGAATGATTTTGACCATTTAGTTTCTGTCATAGAGAACTCTAAATACAAAGTGGTTAGCGGTTCTAGGATCACGAGAATGGGCGCTAAAATCAAGAAAGAATCCTCAAGAAGGTTTATTAGTTTATCCATTAATTTTTTGATTAGAAAAATTCTTTCGTTGGATTTCAAAGACACACAATGTGGTGCTAAAATTTTTCATAAAGATGTAATTCAAGTTTCCTTTGGAGATAAATTTATAACAAAATGGATATTTGATGTCGAAATTTTTAGAAGAATAACACTTCATTTTGGACTTAAGAAAGCAAAAAAACTATTTTATGAGCAACCTTTAAAGAGATGGATCCATGCAAGTGGTTCTAAATTATCTACAAAAGATTCCATTAAAATTATCAGTCAATTATTTAAAGTTGCCTGGCACTACAGGAGTAGAAAAATAAAAAAAGTGGAAAGTATTTCTTTTGCGAAGCGAAAAGAAAGCTATTTTCTAATGCCAAGTCTTAAAAACGTAAAAGTATGAAAAAAGGCATAGTCATCGTATTCTCTGAGGACGAAAATAGAATTCATAAAGATGAAATTATAAACTTGTCCAGTCAAAAAGACATTAAGCTTTGTTTAGTTAATAATGGGAGCAAAGACAGTACTTTACAGGTTTTAAAATCTGTTAAAGATGATTTAGAATCAAATTGTGTTTTTATCATTGACATTAAAAAGAATACAGCAATAAATACAGCAGCAAAAGCAGGTGCGAGATTCCTCTTTAGTGCTGGAGACCTAAAGTATATTGTGTATTTGAGTTCAAATATTTTAGGGTTTTTTAAAATCAAACAATTTGAAGTTTTAAAAAAAATAGAAAAGGAATTTGTAGGGACTTTTGTAAAAACGAACAATAGAAGAAATATTAAAAAATTCTATTCGCCCAAAGATTTTTATGCTTTTAGGTAGCGCAGCAATACACCAGTTCCAACACTAGCAACTTCTTTAATAATTTCTAAATTTTGAAAATCACTTTCGGAGACAGGGGGATTTGGATCTATAAAATAAATAGGCGTATTTAAGTGCACAGCATTAATGAGTCCTGCAGCCGGATATACTTGCATCGCGGTTCCAATAAGCACAAGTATGTCTGCTTTTGCTACTTTTTTAGCGGCTTTCGCTAGCATTGGCACCATTTCTCCAAACCAAACAATATGCGGCCTTAATTGGCTTTTTTTAGCGCATACATCTCCCAGAACCAACTCTTTTCTCCAATCTAAAATAATCGTTTCGTCTATACTACTTCGAACCTTTAGAAGTTCGCCATGCAGGTGGGTAACATTCGTGCTTCCCGCGCGTTCGTGCAAATCATCTACGTTCTGCGTAATAATTTCGACCTCATAATTCTTTTCCAGCTGTACTAAATTAAAATGTGCTTTATTTGGAGCAACTTCTAAGAGTTGTTTTCGCCGTTGATTGTAGAAATTTAAAACCAGTTCTGGGTTTGCGGCATATCCTTCAGGAGAAGCAACCTCCATAATATCATGTCCTTCCCATAAGCCATCGGTGCCTCTAAAGGTTTTGATACCACTTTCGGCAGACATGCCAGCACCCGTTAGAATGACAATTTTTTTCATGAAAGAATAGATTTGAGTATTTTATAAAAATCTTTAAGAAAGATAAAAATAATAATTTTAAATTTGTGTTTATGATTGATGAAAAACTATTAAAATATTTTGAGAGCTTTTTAACAGACCATAGAAAAAAGCTATTTAAAAAGGTTTTGGAGGATAGAACACGACATTTTACAGTTGTTTTAGAAGATATTTTTCAACCACACAACGCGAGTGCTGTAGTGAGGACTTGTGATATTTTTGGAGTTCAAGATGTGCATGCTATCGAAAATAAATACAATAACAAAGTTTCTAGACATGTTGCCAAAGGGTCTCAAAAATGGTTGAGTCAGTATAGATATCGCAATGATGGCGATAATACCAAAGCGTGTTTAGCGCATTTAAAAGAAAAGGGATATCAAATAATTGCAACAACACCGCATAATAATTCTTGTGTATTGCAAGATTTTGATTTTACAAAAAAGACGGCGTTTGTCTTCGGAGTAGAGGCAGAGGGTGTTTCTGACTGCGTTATTGAGCATGCAGACGGGTTTTTAAAAATACCGATGGTAGGATTTACAGAAAGTCTGAACATCTCGGTAGCGGCAGCTATCGTATTGCAAGAGGTTACCAC
>DPRC01000074.1:6952-11425 GCA_003537695.1 Polaribacter sp. | reverse complement strand
TAAGTCGTTGTTAAACAGTTCTCTAATTCTTATAAAATTGCTCGGGTTTCCAACATCCATAGCATTAGAAATGGTTGCTTTCGATGGTTTTGGGTTGTAAACACCATCTATTAAATAATTAGGAACCGTATCATTTACATTGGTAGCAGCAACAAAGTGCTCAATTGGTAAACCTAATTTCTGTGCCATGATTCCGGCACAAATATTTCCAAAATTTCCACTTGGTACTGAGAAAACAAGCTTTTTGTTTTTCTTTTGTAGTTCCTTGTATGCAAAGAAAAAATAAAACATTTGTGGCAACCAACGTGCTACATTAATAGAGTTCGCAGAAGTCAATTTCTTTGTAATATTGGTATCTAAAAACGCCGTTTTCACCATTTCTTGGCAGTCATCAAAAACGCCATCTACTTCCAAGGCAGTAATATTTTGGCCCAGGGTAGTCAGCTGTTTTTCTTGCACATCACTTACTTTTCCCGAAGGATATAAAATCACAACATTTACTCCTTTGGCTCCTAAAAAACCATTGGCAACTGCGCCACCTGTATCTCCTGAGGTAGCCACTAAAACGGTAATCTCCTCTTCATTGCCTTGGTTAAAATATTCTAAGCACTGTGCCATGAATTTCGCTCCAACATCTTTAAAAGCCATAGTTGGTCCATGAAAAAGTTCTAAAGAGGCAATATGATCATCTATTTTTACCAAAGGAAAATCGAAAGAAACAGTAGCTGCAATAATTTCTTTTAATTTTTTAGTAGGAATTTCATCGCCTACAAATTGTTTAATTACTTCGTAGGCAATTTCGTGGTTTGAATACTCAGTAATATTTTCAATAAAATCGTTAGAAAGTGGTGTTATTTTTTCAGGAAAATAAACACCCCTGTCTTTTGCAAGACCCTGTACAACAGCATTTTTAAAAGTTGTATTTGGAGAGGTATGATGCAGGCTATAATAATTCATTTTTTAGGTTTTTATTTAGAGTTTTGAGTAGTCGTGAAGACGCTTAACGAAACACTTAAAACTAGTAATTATTTTATGATTTTGATTCCTTCTTGATTTACTTTTGAAATAAAAACTTCAAAATTAATTCCTGTATTTTTATAAACTTCTTCAATGCTGTCGTGCACGGCTGTCGCAACTTCATCCCCTTTACAAAGAGCAAAAATTGTTGGTCCAGAGCCGCTTATTCCAGCACCCAACGCACCTGATTGGAGCGCGCTGTTTTTAACGGCATCAAAATACGGGATCAAACATTTACGTGCAGGTTCTGCAACAATATCTACGAGGGAGTTGCTAATTAGATCGTAATTGTCAGTATACAATCCGCTTACTAAGCCACCAAGATTCGACCACTGTGTAACGGCGTCTTTCAGGGGGATTACGGTAGGTAAAACTGCTCTAGCTTCTTTTGTTTTTACCTGTATTTGCGGATGAATTGCAACTACTCTCAATTCAGAGGGCACCGGTAATTTTATAATTTCTAGCGGCTCGTAGCTTCTTACTAAAATAAAACCTCCATAAATGGCAGCGGCAACATTGTCTGCGATTTCTGTGCCGCAAGCAACTTTTTCCCCAAACATAGCAAACTTTGTCAATTCTAATTCAGAGTACCTAGCATCTAATAGCTGATTGGTTCCAAACGCAGCTCCTGCAGCACTGGCAGCAGAGCTTCCCAAACCACTTCCTGGAGAAAATCCTTTGTGTATGGTAAGTGCTACCCCAAAATCCGCATTGGCGTCATTCAGTATTTTCTTAACAACAGCACCTGCGGCATTTTGATCTACATCGTATGTAAGCTCAGCACCCGTAATTTCGGTAATTTTAACGCCTTTTTCAGTTGTTTTTGTAAATGTCATTTCATCTCCAATGGCATCAACCGCAAAACCAAGGGAGTCAAAGCCACAAGATACATTTGCAACAGTTGCCGGAGCGAATATTTTTAAATAATCCATTTTTTTTGTATTCAGTATTCAGGTGATTCCTTATGCCGGCTCAACCCTTATTTATTAGCAATTCTAATGACATCTGCAAAAATACCAGAAGCAGTTACATCTGCACCCGCACCCGCACCTTTTATAATGAGCGGATTTTCAGGATATCTATCTGTGTAAAATAAGACAATATTATCACTTCCTTCTAAATTATAAAAAGGATGTGCTGAGGAAATATGCTGCAAACCTACATTCGCTTTTCCATCAATAAACTCTGCCACATATTTTAACCTGCATTCGTTTTCATTGGCAGCACTGTACATCTTTTGGAAATGACTCTCATTTTTAGTCAACGAAGTATAAAACGCCTCATTAGTTGAGCTACTTAAACTGTCTTTTGGTAAAAAAGAGTTGTTTGAAATATCTTCTAACTCTAATTGATATCCACTTTCACGCGCTAAAATCAAAATTTTTCTAGCGACATCCACACCACTTAAATCGATTTTTGGATCTGGTTCTGTATACCCCTCTTTTTGAGCTTCTGCGACTACATTGTGAAAGGTAGTTTTTTCATTGAAATTATTAAAAACAAAGTTTAAACTTCCAGATAATACGGCTTGAATCTTATGAACTCGGTCACCCGAGTTAATTAAATTTTTAAGAGTATCTATAATTGGTAACCCTGCACCAACATTGGTTTCAAATAGAAAAGAAGCATTGTATTTTTTAGAAACTTCTTTCAAGTTCTTGTAATTTTCAAAATTAGAAGCACAGGCGATTTTATTACAGGTAACTACAGAAATACTTTCACGAAGATATTTTTCATAGACTTCAGAGACCTGTTGATTTGCTGTATTATCAATAAAAACACTGTTTCTGTAATTTGCTTCTTTTACTTTTTCACGAAAGAGGTCCAAGCTAGTAGGAACTCCATGTTCTAAATTTTCTTTCCAGTTTGTAAGATCGATGCCGGTAGTATTAAAATACATTTTTCGAGAATTCGAAATTCCAATAACACGAATGTTTAGTTTTAAATTTTGTTTTAAAAATTCACTTTGTTGATGCAGTTGTGCTAAAAATCGTTCACCAACGTTTCCAACGCCCGTTATAAAGAGATTTAGCTGTTTTGTTTTTTCTTCAAAAAATTGTTCGTGCAGAATGTTTAACGCTTTTTTCGCATTCTTTTTATTGATGACTGCAGAAATATTTTTTTCTGAGGAACCTTGAGCGATGGCTCTAATGTTTACATTGTTTCTCCCTAATGCACTAAACATTTGTCCACTTAAACCCTGGTGGTTTTTCATGCTTTCTCCAACAACAGCTATAATAGCCAGATTACTTTCGATACTAATTGGTTTTATTTTTTTCCTTTCTATTGCAGTGCTAAAAGTTGCATCTAAAAGCTCTTTTGCTTTTGAAGCATCACTTTCATAGACACCTACGCAGATGGAGTGCTCAGAAGAGGCCTGTGTTATAAAAACAACATTAATTTTTTGTTGTGATAATGTTTCAAATAATCGTTTAGAAAACCCTGGAATTCCGATCATTCCTCCACCCTCTAGCGTAATTAAGTTAATGTCTTCAATATGTGAAATTCCTTTCACACCGTTGTTGTTTTTGGGGTGCTTACAAATTAGCGTCCCGATACTCTCGGGACGAAATGTATTTTTAATTCTAATTGGAATTTCTTTTCGTAAAGAGGGTTGTATGGTTGGTGGATACAAAACTTTTGCTCCAAAATGGGACAGCTCCATCGCTTCTTCATAAGAGATTTCTGAGATTGGAAATGCCTCTTTCACAACGCTTGGGTTCGCAGTAAACATGCCACTAACGTCGGTCCATATTTGTAGTTCTTTTGCGTTTAAAGCCGCCGCATAAATGGAGGCAGAAAAATCAGAGCCTCCTCTCCCTAAGGTAGTGGTGTCTCCCGAAATATTAGAAGAGATAAAGCCTCCTAAGACGATAACTTGATTCTTGTTGTCTTGAAAAAAAGCACTGATATTTTTATTTGTAAGTTTAAAATTTACCTGCGCATTTAAATAGTCATCGTTCGTAAGAATCAAATCTCTACTCTCTTTATGTGCAGCATCAAATAATTCTTTTGCTGCATTTGCGATTATAAAGGAAGAAAGTCGTTCGCCAAAACTAGATACCTTGGCAAGCGTTTTGTCAGATAATTCTTGAAGTAGAAAGATTCCTTCATAGATCGCGGTCAAGCGATCGAATAAATATGTAATTTCTTCTGAAACTTCTTCCGTATTCAGAACTATCAGATCTTCTATAATTTGGAGGTGAACTGTTTTAATGGTCTCTAAAATTGATTTCGAAGTTTTTATGTCTTCCAGCGCAGCATTCGCTGCGGCTAGAAGTTTATCTGTAGTTTTACCAAATGCAGATACAAGGACTATAATTTTATCTTTTTGAGATGCTTCTGCAACAATGGCTAAGACCTTTTGTATGTTTTCGGAGTTTGCGACAGAGGAGCCGCCAAATTTTAATACTTTCATTGGTACTGGATCGTTAATGTGACTTATTTGCTATTGCG
>DPRC01000074.1:6497-6621 GCA_003537695.1 Polaribacter sp. | reverse complement strand
TTGCTATTGCGTTTATTTCGAACTGTTTCGAAACGTTTTTTGACCTGAATTTATATGATTATATAGTACCCTTAAAGGGTTGAGGTTGTAGAAGAAATGCGCGAATTCTTAGCCATAGAAAGAC
>DPRC01000074.1:0-6129 GCA_003537695.1 Polaribacter sp. | reverse complement strand
GTTGAATATTATGTCGTGCACAAGGCAAAAGTATTATTTATATTTAATTTGTACTTATAGAATGCAAATTATTTTAGTAAATAACTGTATTAATACGATTTTGATAAAATCAGGAGGTTAAAATTGAAAATTTAAAGCTACTTGTTAAATAGATTTGCTTTTTCTCTAATAATTGTGGCAATGGGTTTGTTTTGAATTTTACTTTCTAACCAAGATAAAATATCTAAATATAAAAAGGCTCTTTTTTCGTAAGGATGGTTTTCAAACTTTTTTAATTTGGCATGAATTTTTTTGAATTCATTTTTAATTTCATGCGGAAAAACATCACTTAAATCCCGAATAGAGGTAAGGAATACCTTTTGTACTTCCTGTAAATTCTCCATTTTTAGTAAGAATTTATAGGTGTCTATAAATTGTCTTTCTAAGTCATAATCCAAACCGCACTCGTAATGCGCTATCAAGTTTAAGATGCGTGCAAAGCATTGTAAATCTTCTGCAGAGCTTAGGTTTTTAGAGCGAATTATTTTTTGTAGGTATGCAATACAGCGTCTATTTTCACCCATACCGAAGTACAAGCACGCGATCTTATAATTTAATAAAACAATATAATGGTTGTCTAATCTATTTTGATACTTTTCGATTTTAGCATTAATTACAGCCACTAAGTATTCTCCCTTTTTAAAAGACCCTTCTAAAAAGTGCAAGTGTAATTTGTTAGAATATAAATACATGAAAATCAACAATTCTGTATTTGTATTTAATGGAATTTGCTTGTTCTCAATCTCAGTTTCAAAAGCTTCTAATTCTTTTTTAAAAGTCGATGTTTTTTTCACTAAAAAAGAAGCCTCTAGCAAGTAGTTTTTTGATTTTAGATAAAAAACGGGATGCAAGTGAATGAGTTTAGAACTGTTGAAGAGATCAACACATTTTCTTGCATATTTATAACTCAGTAAAAAATCTTGAACTAAAAAACTATGCCATAAATGCGCTTTGTACAACCACAGCTTTTCTCTAAAACCTAGAGAATGATAGTCATATTTTGGCATTTTTTTGTTAAAATAAACTTCAATAAATGCGACTTCTTTTTCATTTTTCACATAGCCATTTTGTAAAAGGTGGCTGTACAATTGTAAAGATAAATTGGAGAGTTTACTGGCAATTACATTTTGCTGGCTTAATTCTTTTGCTTGCACAGATAGTTGATCTGCTCTGTTGCTTAAACTTCTCGTGATATATTGGGTCTCGATAACTTTTTCAAGCTCTACAATTTCATAAGCAATGTTTTTTTCTTCATTATCCAACGCCATGTTCTTGGCCTTTTCCAAGAGTTTTAAACTCTGTTTATACAGTCCCTTTTGATACAAAACAGTTGCAAAGTCTAACTGTTCTCTAATTTGAATTCTTACATTTTTATGCGCAGGATTCAAACGAAGACTGATTAATATTTGTTTGTATAAATGTGCCTTTAAATTAGAAAGCTGTTGCTTCGAAACAATACCGCTTCCAATAATTACTTTTTCATCATATATTTTTAATTTTTCTAAAAATTTAAACAACGAGAAAAATTTGGCATCAATATTTCCACCCAATCTTCCGACATAAAGATTAAACTGTCGCTTTTCGGACTTCGTTAGTGACTTAATTAGTACAAAAAGAGCATCATTTTGCTGATTGACGGATGTAATGATTTTGCTCATAAAATATTGACGGTCAGTTTTTTAGTTATGATCAATTTCGTTTAGAAATCGTGTGTTCTTAAGTAGGGGGAAAATGAATAGGTAGGCAAGATATATATTTGATTTATAATAATTACAATCTTTCCAGAAATTATGCAAGACAACCAAGTACAAATTTTCGATACAACACTTAGAGATGGTGAGCAAGTTCCTGGTTGTAAGTTAGATACGGCACAAAAACTTGTAATTGCTGAGCGTTTAGATTTGTTGGGTGTGAATGTCATAGAAGCTGGTTTTCCAGTGTCGAGTCCGGGAGACTTTACTTCTGTTTCTGAAATTTCAAAAATAGTAAAAAATGCAACGGTTTGTGGCTTAACAAGGGCTGTAGAGAATGATATAAAAGTTGCCGCAGCAGCTTTAAAATACGCGAAGTTTCCAAGAATTCACACGGGAATTGGAACAAGCGATTCACATATAAAATTTAAATTCAATTCCACAAGAGAGCAGGTAATCGAAAGAGCCGTAAAGGCAGTTTCATATTCAAAGTCTTTTGTAGAGGATGTAGAGTTCTATGCAGAAGATGCGGGGAGAACCGACAATGCATTTTTAGCTAAAGTATGCGAAGCAGTCATAAAAGCGGGTGCAACGGTGCTAAATATACCCGATACTACCGGTTATTGTCTTCCAGAAGAATACGGTGCAAAAATAAAATATTTACGCGAAAATGTGAGGGGTATCGAAAAGGTAATACTTTCTTGCCACTGTCATAACGATTTAGGAATGGCAACTGCAAATTCGATCGCAGGTGTTATCAATGGTGCGCGTCAAATTGAGTGCACTATCAACGGAATTGGAGAGCGCGCAGGAAATACAGCTTTAGAAGAAGTTGTAATGGTGTTAAAACAACATCCATACCTAAACTTAGATACCAGCGTGAATACAAAACTTTTGTACGATACGAGTATTTTAGTGCGTGAAAGCATGGGAATGCCCGTGCAGCCCAACAAGGCCATTGTGGGTGCAAATGCATTTGCGCACAGTTCCGGAATTCACCAAGATGGAGTCATAAAAAATAGAGAAACCTATGAAATTATGGACCCTGAAGATGTTGGTGTTACCGAAAGTGCCATTGTTTTAACAGCAAGAAGCGGAAGAGCTGCTCTGGCGTATAGAGCAAAGAAAATTGGGTACGAATTAACCAAAATTCAATTAGATATTGCTTATGATTCCTTTTTAATCATAGCAGATAAGCAAAAAGAAGTAAGAGATGAAGGGATTCATGAGATCATGAAAGAGGTTGACAAAATCTCTAAAATTGCAGTCGCATAAGAACTCTATACAAACATACAAATGAAATATACAATCGCAGTAATTCCTGGAGACGGTATTGGACCGGAAGTGATTAATCAAGCAAAAAAAGCATTAGATGCAGTTGCAGAGATGTATGATCATGTTTTTTTATATAAGGAAGCTCAAATGGGGGCCTGTGCAATTGAGCGTTTTGGGAAACCGTTGCCTGAAGAAACAATCGCCATTTGCAAGCGCGCAGATGCTATTTTATTTGGTGCTATTGGAGATCCCAAATACGATCAAGATCCTGAAGCGAGGGTAAGACCAGAGCAAGGCCTTTTGCAATTGAGGCAGGCATTAGACTTGTTTTGTAATACGCGACCGGTAAAGGCTTTTAGCAGTTTGATAAAAAACTCTCCTTTAAAAAGAGAAATAATTATTGGAACAGATATTGTTATTTATAGAGAATTAACCGGAGGAATTTACTTCGGGAAAAAAGAAACTAGCAAAGATGGTTTAACCGCTTTTGATATCTCTTCTTACACTGTAAAAGAAATTTCAAGAATAACACATATTGCCTTTAAGGCATCGCAAAGTAGAAAGAAAAAAGTAACTTTAATTGACAAAGCGAATGTTTTAGAAACTTCTCGTTTGTGGAGAAAAACAGTTACAGAAATTGCAAAACAATACAAAGATGTGACGCTGGAATATCTGTATGTAGATAATGCTGCAGTGCAATTGATTTTAAATCCAAAACAGTTTGATGTTATTCTTACTGAAAATTTATTTGGAGATATTATTTCCGACGAAGCAAGCGTTATTAGTGGTTCAATTGGTTTACTCGCATCCTCTTCAATAGGGGCTAAAAATGCATTGTTTGAGCCAATACATGGTTCTTTTCCAGCAGCAAAAGGAAAGGATATCGCAAATCCTCTAGGCTCTATTTTATCTGCAGGAATGTTGTTAGAATATTTAGGCTTGCATGAAGAAGCTGGCGCCATAGAGCGTGCTGTAGAAAAATCTCTAATTTTAGGGATTACTACACAAGATATTAAAGGAAAGAACAAGTATCCTGCATCTACTTCTAATGTGGGCGATTTTATTGCAGATTATATTTTAAATCAGGAAGATAGTAATTTGAACTTCATGAATATTCATGCGGGTCAGAGTACGATTATATAGGTATAAAAAATAAAAGAGGTGTTTTTAAAAAAAACCACCGTGTTTGAAATATGAAAAAACAAGTGTTACATATTATTTCTACTATTAACGTCATTATTAAGAGGTGATAAGGAAGTGCTATTTATATTTTTATAAACAAACCTTCCACTAAAATGGAAGGTTTTTTTATAGAGTTTTTTAAGGTGTTGAGTATCATAATAAAAAGTAACTAAAAATCTAATTATAAGTGTTTTAGGTTATTTTTTTAACACATGAATTTAAACATTCACCTTGTTTTTTACACGAATAAAATTGAGAAACATAGTAATTTAGTCAATAATTGAAGAATATAGTAAATGGAATTAAACAAATACAGTAAAAGATTAACACAAGATGAATCTCAACCAGCATCGCAAGCAATGTTGTATGCGGTAGGTTTAACAGATGAGGATATGCGCAAAGCTCAGGTTGGTATTGCGAGCACTGGTTACGATGGTAACCCTTGTAATATGCACTTGAATAATTTGGCTGCTGAGGTGAAAGTTGAATCTAAAATTGCCGGTTTAGTTGGTTTGGGTTTTAATACGATTGGAGTATCAGACGGAATATCAATGGGAACTTCAGGAATGAATTACTCTTTAGCATCCAGAGATATCATTGCAGATTCCATAGAAACTGTTATGAATGCGCAAAGTTATGACGCCTTGGTTTCCGTAGTTGGTTGTGATAAAAACATGCCTGGAGCTGTAATAGCAATGCTGCGCTTAAATCGTCCATCAATTATGATGTATGGTGGTACCATTGCATCAGGAAATTATAATGGAAAAAAATTAAATATTGTTTCTGCTTTTGAAGCTTTAGGGCAAAAAATGGCAGGGGAAATTGAAGAAGAAGAATACCGGGAAATTATAAAAAGAGCGATTCCGGGAGCTGGTGCTTGTGGAGGAATGTATACTGCAAATACCATGGCTTCTGCCATCGAGTGTATGGGTTTTGCTTTGCCTTACAATTCTTCAATTCCTGCGGAGAATCCAAATAAATTATCTGAAGCGGAAAGAACTGCTTTAGCAATCAAAAACTTATTAGAATTAGATTTAAAACCTTTAGATATTATTTCTAAAAAGTCTTTAGAAAACGCCATTGCCATTGTAAATGCTTTGGGAGGATCTACAAATGCAGTATTGCACTTTTTAGCAATTGCACATGCGGCAGATATTGAATTTACCTTAGAAGATTTTCAAAAGGTAAGCGATAGAACCCCATTAATTGCAGATTTAAAACCTTCCGGAAAATACTTGATGGAAGACGTGCATAGCATTGGAGGAACACCTGCAATCATGAAATACTTATTAGACAATGGATATTTGCATGGAGATTGTCTGACCGTTACAGGAAAAACATTGGCCGCCAATTTAGCAAGCGTGAAAGCGATGGAATTTGACGAACAAGATGTGATTTATCCAAAAGATAAGGCATTAAAATCTTCAGGAAATATTCAGATAATTTATGGAAACCTGGCCATAGAAGGTGCCGTTGCAAAAATTTCTGGAAATGAAGGATTGTTATTTGAAGGAAAAGCGGTGGTGTATGACGGTGAGCAAGCTGCAAACACAGGTATTGTGGCAGGAGAGGTAGAAAAAGGGGATGTAGTGGTCATTCGTTATGTAGGTCCAAAAGGGGGGCCAGGGATGCCGGAAATGTTAAAGCCAACCTCGTTAATTATGGGAGCAGGTTTAGGAAAATCTGTTGCTTTAATAACAGATGGTCGTTTTTCTGGAGGAACACATGGTTTTGTAGTGGGTCATATTACGCCAGAAGCACAATCTGGGGGGACCATCGGAATTTTAAAAACAGGAGATAAAATTAGAATTAGTGCAGAAGATAATTCTATTAATGTTTTAATTTCTGCCGAAGAAATTGCAGTAAGAAAAGCGCAATGGGTTGCACCTCCATTAAAGCATACGAAAGGAATTTTGTATAAATATGCAAAAATAGTAGCATC
>DPRC01000003.1 GCA_003537695.1 Polaribacter sp. | reverse complement strand
TTAAAATGCTCAAAATCTTTTTCTAAATCCCCTGTTATATCATAAGGAGCAGAACCCTTTAACTTTTTATTTTCAAAATCAAAAGCCGCCATGACAACAGGTACATTTGCACCCTTAGCAATATAATAAAAACCGGTCTTCCAGGCAGTCACCTTTTTTCGAGTCCCTTCTGGAGACAGTGCCAATCTAAACTCTTCTTTAGAATTGAACAAATCTATAACGGCGTCCACTAACTTATTACTTTTAGAGCGGTCTACAGGAGTTCCCCCCAAAGCCCTGAAAAAGTACCCTAAAGGAAATTTAAAGAGCGAGCCCTTCCCTATAAAATGCACCATTGTCCCTTCACTAACCCTTGCTAAAATAGCAATTGGGAAGTCCATCCAACTGGTATGTGGAGCGGCAATAATAATATATTTTCTTGGTGCTTTGGGAAAGCCATTTTCAACCTTCCAACCTAAAATCCTGTTTAAAATAAAAGTAGCTACTGTTTTCAATAAAGTTTAATTGTTTACAAAAATCAAAAATAAAGATTTTGTGTTGTTATTTAAAGTGATAAATTTAAGGACTTAAATCGACATGATGACAGAAATATATACATACTTATTAATCGCGGTATTATTTTCTTTAATTGGACTATTTATTGGCAAGCTAGCCGCTAAATTGAGCTTTTCTAAAGAGAAAATTGTTTCAGAGAAGGAAAAATCAACCTTAGAAGCACGGATTGTCCTTTTGGAAGAAACAAAAGGTATTGCCGAAGATAATTTTATTGAATTGCAAAAAGAGTTGAAAGGGATGCAACGAGAAAAGGAGCAATTGATTAGCGACAAGTCAACATTAACATCAGAATTGCAGGGCTTGCAATTAAAATTAGAAGAGAATAAGCAAGAAGTGGAAAAGCTCAATGAAAAATTCACAAAAGAGTTTGAAAATTTAGCGAATAAGATTCTAGATGAGAAATCCTTGAAATTTACAGCACAAAACAAGGAAAATATAAAAAACATCTTGCACCCTTTGCAAGAAAAGATCAAAGGATTTGAAGATAAGGTAGAAAAAACTCATAAAGAAAGTATTGACTACCATGCCGCTTTACGACAGCAGATACTAGGATTAAAAGAGCTGAATCAGCAGATGAGTAAAGAAACGATAAACCTAACAAAAGCCCTAAAAGGAGATAATAAAATGCAAGGGAATTGGGGAGAACTCGTTTTAGAGCGTGTCTTAGAAAAGTCTGGTTTAGAGAAAGATAGAGAGTACTTTGTGCAGCAAAGCTTTACCAATGACGAAGGCAAACGGGTACTCCCAGATGTGGTAATTCATTTGCCAGATAATAAAAAAATGATTGTGGATTCTAAAGTTTCTTTGGTTGCTTACGAACAGTATATAAATGAGGAAGAGGAACTTTTAAAAGCAGGTTTTTTAAAAGAACACGTGAACTCACTTAAAAGACATGTGGATCAATTAAGTGAAAAAAAATATGAAGATATTTATAAAATTGAATCACCAGATTTTGTTTTACTTTTTATCCCGATAGAACCCGCCTTTGCTGTAGCTTTGAATTCAGATACGTATTTATACAACAAGGCTTTCGAGAAAAACATTGTAATTGTTACTCCATCTACGCTGTTGGCAACACTTCGAACCATAGATACTATGTGGAATAATGAGAAACAACAAAGAAATGCCTTAGAAATCGCACGGCAAGCGGGAGCGCTCTATGATAAGTTTCAAGGTTTTTTAAGTGATTTAATCGGCATTGGAAAACGTATTGATGAGAGTAAAAAAGAATACTCCAATGCAATGAATAAGCTAGTTGAAGGCAGGGGAAACATCATTACAAGTGTAGAAAAATTAAAGAAAATGGGTGCAAAAGCAAAAAAAGCACTTCCAGAGGGCCTCGTAGAAGAAGCCAGTGAGGAATAGTATCTTGTTA
This sequence comes from Polaribacter sp., assembly GCA_003537695.1. Taxonomy (GTDB): domain Bacteria; phylum Bacteroidota; class Bacteroidia; order Flavobacteriales; family Flavobacteriaceae; genus Polaribacter. The sequence goes on along the minus strand of DPRC01000003.1, from coordinate 814 downwards.
TTTCAGTACCAGAAGTGCTACTGCATAAAAAAACACCAAGAATAAACTTGGTGTTTTTTTATATAATCACATTCAAGTGTCCTGTCTTAAACCTTGTTAAAACTACATTACAAACAACCTCCTTGAACTCATCATGTCCGAAACACGGTCACTGATTTCATGCAATGCTTCTTCATTACCTGCATTTGTTATGGCTTCATCTATAAAGTCCACCACTGCTTTCATGTGTTCCACCTTTAAGCCACGTGTAGTAATTGCAGGTGTACCTACTCTAATTCCAGAGGTGATAAATGGAGACTTGTCATCAAAAGGAACCATGTTTTTGTTTACTGTAATTTCTGCTTTTCCTAAGGCAATCTCTGCATCTTTTCCTGAAATATTTTTATTCCGTAAGTCANNAGGAATAGTATCTTGTTATTTCAGCACCAGAAGTGCTACTGCATAAAAAAACACCAAGAATAAACTTGGTGTTTTTTTATATAATCACATTGAAGTGTCCTGTCTTAAACATTGCTAAAACTACATTACAAACAACCTTCTTGAACTCATCATGTCCGAAACACGGTCACTGATTTCATGCAACGCTTCTTCATTACCTGCATTTGTAATGGCTTCATCTATAAAGTCTACCACTGCTTTCATGTGTTCCACCTTTAAGCCACGTGTAGTAATCGCAGGCGTACCTACTCTAATTCCAGAAGTGATAAATGGAGACTTGTCATCAAAAGGAACCATGTTTTTGTTTACTGTAATTTCTGCTTTTCCTAAGGCAATCTCTGCATCTTTTCCAGAAATATTTTTATTCCGTAAGTCA